>NZ_JBSFNN010000093.1:0-24375 GCF_053587115.1 Streptomyces sp. NPDC003697 | reverse complement strand
TGCTCGCGTGCGGAACGGCGGGCACGCACGCGGGGGTTCGGCAGGCGGGTCACTCGATCGTGGTGGACCCGTGGGGCGAGGTGCTGGCCGAGGCGCGGCGCGGGTGAGCAGGCCGCGGACCGCCGCGTAGCCGTCCTCGCCGAGGTCGGCGGTGAACTCGTTGACGTACAGCCCGATGTGCTGCTCGGCGACGGCCGGGTCCAGTTCCTGGGCATGCTCCATGACGTACGGCCGGGACACCTCGGGGTCCTCCCAGGCGGCGCGCACGGACGCGCGGACCGACTCGGCGAGGCCCGTCAGCGCCTCGCCGCCCAGCGACCGCCTGGCGATGATGGCGCCGAGCGGGATCGGCAGCCCGGTCGTCTGCTCCCAGTGCTCACCCATGTCGGCGAGCTTGTGCAGGCCGTAGTTCCGGTAGGTGAAGCGCGCCTCGTGGATCACCAGGCCGGCGTCGACCTTGCCGTCCCGCACGGCGGGCATGATCTCGTCGAACGGCATCACGACGATCTCGCCGACGTCGCCGGGGACGCTGTCCGCCGCCCACAGCCGGAACAGCAGGTACGCGGTCGACTTCTCGCTCGGCACCGCCACCGTCCGGCCCGCGAGCTGCGCACCGCCGGCGCCGGCGCTCCCGGCCTCCGGCTCCCGGGTGAGCACCAGCGGGCCGCAGCCCCGCCCCAGCGCGCCGCCGCACGGCAGCAGCGCGTACTCGCCGAGGACGTACGGCAGCACCGCGTACGACACCTTCAGCACGTCGTACTCGCCGCGCTCGGCCATGCCGTTGGTGATGTCGATGTCGGCGAACGTGACGTCCAGCGCGGGCGCGCCGGGGACGCGGCCGTGGGCGAGGGCGTCGAAGACGAAGGTGTCGTTGGGGCAGGGGGAGTAGGCGATCTGCAGCCGCCGGCTCTCAGGGCTCATGGGGGTTCCAACTCTCCAGTACGGGCGCGAGCTTCCCGAAGCCCTCGGTCAGCGCCGCGAGGGCGTCGCCGATGCGCCAGGCGGCGCGGTCCCGGGGGCCTACGGGGTTGGAGACCGCGCGGATCTCCAGCACCGGCACACGGTGCGCGGCGGCCGCCTCGGCGACCCCGAACCCCTCCATGGCCTCGGCGAGGGCGCCGGGGTGGCGGGCGCGCAGGGCGTCGGCCCGGCGGGCGGTGCCGGTGACGGTGGACACGGTCAGCACGGGTCCGACGCGTGCTCCGGTGGCGGCCGCCACGCCCCGGAGGAGGGCCCCGGGCGGACGATGGGTGACGGTGCCGAAGCCCAGCACGGTCACCGGCAGGAAACCGTCGGCGGTCTCCGCGCCCAGATCGGCCGCGGTGGTCTCGCCGGCGACGACGAGCGAGCCGACGGGCGCGTCCGGGGCGAAGCCGCCGGCGATCCCGGCGGAGACGACGAGGCCGTAGGGGGCGCCGTCGAGGGCGGCGGCGGTGAGCGCGGCCGCGGTCGAGGCGGCGGCCAGGGCGGGGCCGACGCCGGCGGCGATCAGGTCGAATCCGGCGACCCGGTGCAGGGTCGCCCCGGGCAGCGGCACCTCACGGGCCGGTTCCGGAAACGCCTGTGCCACCGCGTCCCGTTCGACGGGGACCGCGGTGGCCACGAGCACGCGGACGGACGACGTGGTCAGGAGTCCTTCGTCAGCTTGAACGACCACAGACCGATCACGTTCTTCTCGCCCTCCTTGACGGAGACGAAAGTGGAGTTGCCGCTCGCGCCGTACTGCGCGTTGAAGAACACGCTGCCCGGGATGGTGCGGTAGGTCTTCTTGCTGGAGTCGGTCAGCGGCTGACCGTTCATCAGGATGGTCCAGCCGTGTTCGGCGATCTCCGGGTCGACGCCGAAGCGGACGGTCTCGTCCGGGTCGACCTTGACCGACTTGACGCCCGCGCCCTTCAGGCACTTGGCCGGGTCGACGTCCTTCAGCGGGGCGCCGTCGTTGTAGCAGGTGGCTTCCGAGCTGACCGAGGTACTGCCGACCGTGATCGTCGCCCTCGGCGTCGGCTTGTCGCAGGCCGACAGGAGGAGCAGTCCGGCGGAAACAACGCCGGCGGCGGCGACGGCGCGGCGGCGTCGCACGGCGGATTGCATCGAAGTCATGGCCGAAGGCTATCGGGCACGTCCTGCCGCCTTTCCACGTGGGGTGCGGCGCGCCGCCCGCCGGGCTGCCGGGGGCCGCGCCGCCCCCGGTGTCAGACCACCCGGGACCCTGTCCGGCCCCCCTTGCGGGCGGAGGCGAGGAGCCCGCGGACGGTGGTCAGCCATCCGGCGGCGACCAGGGCGGCGCCGACGGACAGGCCCAGCACTCCGTTCAGCGGCAGGGCGATGCCGATCGCGCCGCCGAGCACCCAGGCCATCTGCAGCAGCGTCTCCGAGCGCGCGAACGCCGAGGTCCGCACCGCCTCCGGCACGTCCCGCTGGATCAGCGCGTCCAGGGACAGCTTGGCCAGTGCCTGGGCGAAGCCGGCGACCGCGGCGAGGCACGCCACCAGGAACGTGCTGAAGAAGACGGCGGCCGCGATCGCCGCGCCCAGCACCACGGCGACGACGGTCACGATGATGAGTTCCGGCGCGCGCGACCGCAGCCAGGCCCCCACCGCCGTGCCGATGGCGTTGCCCGCGCCCGCGGCGACGCCCACGACGCCCAGTGACACCGCCGCGCTCGCCCCGGCCAGCGGGTGCTCGCGCAGCAGGAAGGCGAGGAAGAAGATCAGGAAGCCGGACAGGCAGCGCAGGGAAGCGTTCGCGCCGAGGGCGTGTGTGACGGCCGTGCCGACGGAGCGCAGGCCCGGCCGCCTGGCGGGTTTGCGGCGCGGGCCGTGCGCGTACTGCTCGTCGGCCGCGAGCAGCGCCCGGCCCTCGCCCTTGGCCGAGTCGACCTTCGGCGGCAGGGAGAAGGACAGGAACGTGCCCGCGACGAAGATCAGGAAGGCTCCGTAGAGCGGCCAGCGCGAGTCGACGCTCTGCAGGCCCGCCCCGATCGGCGCGGCCACACCGGTGGCGAGCAGCCCGCCGAGGGTGACCCGTGAGTTGGCCTTCACCAGGGAGAAGCGGGGTGGCAGCAGGCGGGGCACGACGGCGCTCCTGACCACCCCGTACGCCTTCGAGGCGACCAGGACGCCCAGCGCCGCCGGATACAGCTCCAGGCTGCCGCTGGCCGCGGCCCCGGCGATGATCAGCGCGAGCAGTGCCCGGGTGAGCATCGCGCCGGCCATCGCGGCGCGACGGCCGTGCGGCAGCCGGTCCAGCAGGGGGCCGATCACGGGCGCGAGGACCGTGAACGGCGCCATGGTGATGGCCAGGTAGAGCGCGACCCGCCCGCGGGCCTCGTCGGTGGGCACGGAGAAGAAGACGGTGGAGGCGAGCGCGACGGTGATCATGACGTCGCCGGCGCCGTTCACGGCGTGCAGTTCGATCAGCTTGCCGAGCCCGGACTCGCCGGCGCCGTGGGCGTGGGTCGCCTTGCGGATGCCCCGGACGGTACCGGTGACCGGGAGGCGCAGGGCACGGCCGACCGCGCGGACGGACCCGCCGAACCGGCCCGAACCGCGGCTCCGGGTGCTCCCCTCGCGTTCCTCCTCGGCCCCACTGATGCCGGTGGTCCCGGGGGGCGTCCTCGCGGCTGCCACCCCGTCATAGTGCCCCGAAGCCGGCGCGGGTAGTGCGATCACCCCGCGGGCGCGACCGGGGGAACACACCGAAGGCCCCTCGTCACCGCCGTGGGCCCCGGCCCGGGGCGCCGGCTTCCGTCCGCGCGGCGGCGCGGCGAGGACCGGGTCCCGCCCCGCTGCCGGGGCGCCTCGCGGCGTGGGCCGGCCGGGGTGGTGCCGTGCCGCGGCCGGGTGTGGTGGGCGGCCCCGCGGGCGGCGGGGCGCGGTGTCTCTTCCCCGCCCGCCGGGGCGCGCCGGCGGGCGGGGAAGACGGGTCGCGGAGTCGCGAAGACCGCCGTCGGTGTAGGCCGAGCGCACGCGAGAAGGTAGCGTGCGTAGCGCGCCGTGGCGAACGTTCTCGGCCGCGCGCCTTACGCGCATACCGCAGAATGGATGACGTAGGTGCGCCCGAGCGCGATCGGGCGCGGACGTCGACGCGGTCCCACGGTCCGCTCCGTCCGCTCCGCCGCCTTCAGGCCGGCGCACCCGAGAGACGGCGTAGGAGAGAAGCGATACCTGTGAGCGCAGCGACCACGCGAAGCCGCACCCCCGACCGCCTGTGCGCCGAGGCCGTCGACCTCGCCCGCGCCGCAGCCGAGGAGGCGGCCGCACCCGGCGTCGTCGGTGAGCACGCCGGGGTGGTGTCCGAGGGCGACCGCGTCGTGACGCACTTCTTCGAGAGCGTGGATCTCGGCTACCGGGGCTGGCGCTGGGCCGTCACCGTCGCCCGCGCCTCCCGCGCCAAGCTCGTCACGGTGGACGAGGTCGTCCTGCTGCCCGGCCGTGACGCGGTGCTCGCGCCGGAGTGGGTGCCGTGGAGCGAGCGCCTGCGCCCCGGGGACATGGGCCCCGGTGACCTGCTGCCGACCGACGCCGAGGACCTGCGGCTGGAGCCCGGTTACTCCGGCGAGGACGAGCCGCCGCCGAACTCCGCGGTCTCCGAGGAGATGGCCGAACTGGCCGAGGCGGAGGACGCCGACGTCACCGCCGGTCCGGCGCGGAACCAGCCCGTGGTGCCGTCGCGCGGTTCGATCGCCTCGGCCGCCGAGGAGCTGGGCCTGCGCCGCGCCCGGGTGCTGTCCCGGTACGGCCTGCGCGCCGCCGCCGAGCGCTGGGAGGAGTCCTTCGGCCCCAGGACGCCGATGGCGCAGGCAGCGCCGGCGTCCTGCCAGACCTGCGGCTTCCTGGTGCCGATCTGCGGTTCGCTGGGGCAGGCCTTCGGCATCTGCGCGAACGAGTTCTCCCCGGCCGACGGCCATGTGGTCTCGCTCGGCTACGGGTGCGGCGGGCACTCCGAGGCCGCCGTCATGCCCAAGCCCCCGCAGCCGGCCCCGCCGGTGATCGACGAGACGCGGGTGGACCCGTTCCCGCTGCGTCCGGCGCGGGACTCCGGGTCGGTCACGGTCACGGACGACGAGACGGCGGAGCTGGGGCACTCCTGAGGGCTGTCCCGTGATTCGCGGTGATCAGCGCCCGGCGTCGGATGCGGTGCGTCGCAAGGCGGAGGGTCGTCCCCACCTGGGGGCCGCGGAGCTGGTCCGTTTCCCCGGCCACGCGGTGATCGCGCCGATCTCCTCGGAGGAGTGACCCCGGCGTCCGTGCCTGCCCGTGCCCGGTGCCTGCGGCTGGTGCCTGGCTGCCCGGTGCCCGTGCCTGCACAAGGCGCCCGTGCCCGTCGCCCGTCGCCCGTCGCCTGCCCGTGCCCGGTACCTGGCTGCCCGCCCTCCGTGCCCGGTGCCCGCGGCCGGTGCCTGGCTGCCCGCCGTCCTTGCCCGGGTGCCTGCCGCCCGTGCCCGCCATCCGGCGCTCGCCGTCTGTGCCTGGCCACCCGCCGTTCGCGTCCGTCGCCGGGCGCCTGCCACCCGTCGTCCGCGTCCGTCGCCCGCGCCCGTCGGCGCAGCATCCGGTGCGGGGCGGGATGCCCGCACGCACCGGTCTCGTCCGCGCGGGCAACGCGACAGGGCCGTCTCGCGTCGGCGTGACGACGGGCGGGCGGGGAGGTCCCGGGGGCTCGCCGGGCGCGGCGGCGGCCGGGGGAGGAGGTCCCGCTGTCCCTCCGGGGAGTCCGGGCTCGGCTCGTTCGCGTCGGCACGGCGTCGTGGCGGCGGCACGGCCACCCATGGGTGCGTTCGGCGCGGCGGCGGCCCGGACCCGTGCCGGCCGGCCTGGCCCACCCGTCCGGGACGACCGCGTGCCGAGGTGCGGCGGAGCGGTACCTTCGGTCCCACGTCTACGAGGAGAGCAACGTGAGCATGATCGTGCCGTCGCCGGCCGAGGGCGTCGATCCCTTCGGGACGACCCGCCTGCGCCGGGGTGTCCTGGACGCCTGGGCCACCAGCCCGGCCCGTTTCCGCGAGGACGCCAACGCCGAGGAGGACCTGGCCCTCGGCGGCTACCGCGACCGGCTGGTGGTCGAGCTGGCGCAGAACGCCGCCGACGCCGCCGCCCGTGCCGGCCAGGCCGGCCGACTCCGGCTCACCCTGCGCGACGGCGTCCTGCTCGCCGCGAACACCGGCGCCCCCCTCGACGCGGCCGGCGTGGAGTCGCTGTCCACGCTGCGCGCCTCCGCCAAGCGGGACACCCCGGCGGCGGGCGCCCCGGCGGTGGGCCGCTTCGGTGTCGGGTTCGCGGCCGTCCTCGCCGTCACCGACGAGCCGGCGGTCGTCGGCCGGCACGGCGGGGTGCGGTGGTCCCTCGCCGAGGCCCGTGACCTGGCCGAGGACGTCGCCCGGCACAGTCCCGGCCTCGGGGACGAGATCCGCCGCCGCGACGGGCACGTGCCGCTGCTGCGCCTGCCCTTCGCCGCCGAGGGCACCGCCCCCGACCCCTACGACACGGTCGTCATCCTGCCCCTGCGCGACGCGGCCGCCGCCGACCTCGCCGAGCGCCTCCTGCACGCCGTCGACGACGCCCTGCTCCTCGCCCTGCCGGGACTCCGTGAGGTCGTCGTCGAGATCGGCACCGCCCCCCCGCGCACCCTGAGCCGCCGCACCGAGGGCGCCGTCACGATCGTGGACGACACCCGTGAGGGCACCACTCGCTGGCGCACCGCGTCCGCGCACGGCCCGCTCACGCCCGAACTGCTCGCGGACCGCCCGGTCGAGGAGCGGCTGCGTCCCCACTGGTCGGTCACCTGGGCCGTCCCCGTCGCCGCCGACGGCGGCCCGGCGAGGCCCCGCACCAGCCCCGTCGTGCACGCCCCCACCCCCAGCGACGAGCCGCTGGGCGTGCCGGCCCTGCTCATCGCGTCCTTCCCCCTCGACAGCACCCGCCGCCACGCCGCCCCCGGCCCGCTGACCGACTTCCTGGTGCAGCGCGCGGCGGACGCCTACGCCGAACTCCTCGCCCGGTGGCGGCCGGTGACCGAGGCGACCATCGGCCTCGTGCCCGGGCCGCTGGGCAAGGGCGAACTCGACGGCGCGCTGCGGCAGGAGATCCTGCGGCGGCTGCCGCGGACGTCCTTCCTGCCGCCCGCCGTGGCGCCGGGGGAGGACGACACCGACCTGTCCGAGTCCCTGCGGCCGCGGGACGCGGAGGTGGTGGAGGGTGCCGGCGCCGACACCGTGCGCGTCCTCGCCGAGGTGCTGCCGACCCTGCTGCCCGCCGGGCTGGAACGGCGCGTGGAGCTGCGGACCCTGGGCGTGGCCCGGGTCCCGCTCACCGACGCGATCGACCGGCTGGCCGGGCTGGAGAAGGAGCCGGGCTGGTGGCGGCGGCTGTACGAGAGCCTGGCGGGCGTCCACCCCGACCGGCTGACCGGGCTGCCGGTGCCGCTCGCCGGGGACACCTCCCGGACCTCCGGCACCGGAGCGGTCAGGACGGCCATCGGGCCCCGGCAGGTGCTGCTGCCCGCCCCGGACACCGCCCGCATCGAGCCGCAGGTGCTGGTCCGGCTCGGCCTGAAGGTGGCCCACCCCGACGCCGTCCACCCGGTGCTGGAGAAGCTGGGCGCGCTGCCCGCGACGCCGCGCGCCGTGCTCACCACGCCCCAGGTGCGGGCCGCGGTCGCCGCCTCGCTGGACGAGGAGGGCGGCGCGTGGGACGAGGATGTCCCGGACGCCGAGGAACTCGCCGACACCGTGCTCGCGCTGGTGCGGGACGCGGGCCTGGAGCCCGGTGACGAGCCGTGGCTCGGCGCGCTCGCCCTGCCCGACGAGGACGGCGAACTCGCCCCGGCCGGCGAACTGGTCTTCCCGGGGGGTCCGTTCGCCCGGGTGATGCGCGAGGGCGAACTCGCCGCCGTGGACGCCGAGCTGGCCCGGAAGTGGGGCGGGCAGCCGCTGGCCGCCTGCGGCGTGCTGGTGGACTTCGCGCTGGTGCGGGCCACCGACGTGGTCCTCGACCCGGATGAGCTGGAACCCCGCGAGGCCGACTTCCCCGAGCCCGACGACCCCGGCCTGCTGGACGCCGTCGACGTGTGGTGCGAGGACGTCCTCGACCGGTTCCCGGACACCCCCGTGCCCCCGGTCGCCACCGAGATCGTCGCCGTGCGCGACCTGGACCTCGTCGACGACGACCGGTGGCCCGAGGCGCTCGCCCTGCTCGCCCGGCCGCCGCTGCGGGACGCGCTCACCCAGCCGGTGCGGATCCTGCTGCCGGACGGCACCCACGAGGTCGTACGGCCGTACACCGCGTGGTGGCTGCGCGGGCACCCGGTGCTCGGCGGGCGCCGCCCGGCCGGCCTGCGGGCCGCCGGCGGGGACCCGCTGCTGCGGGGCCTGTACGACGAGGCAGACGCGGCCGGCTTTGACGACGAGCAGGTGCTGCGGGCGCTGGGTGTGCGCACCAGCGTGCGGGCGCTGCTCGACGAGCCCGGTGGCGCCGCCGAGCTGCTCGACCGGCTCGCCGACCCCGCCCGCCCGGTGACGGCGACCCAACTGCACGCGCTGTACGGGGCGCTGACCGAACTGGACCCGGAGCGGGTGACGCTGCCGGACGAGCTGCGGGCCGTGGTCGACGGGAGGGTGGAGGTCGTGGACGCGACCGGCGCCGTCGTCGTCGACTCGCCGGATCTGCTGCCGTTCACCCAGGGGGTCCCGCTGCTGCCGGTCCGGCCGTCGCGGGCCGCCGAGCTGGCCGAGCTGTTCCAGGTGCGCCGGCTGAGCGAGTCCGTCACCGGGCGGGTGGACTCCCGGGGCACCGAGCACGACGTGCCCGAGTCCGTACGGGTGCTGCTCGGACCGGAGACGCCCGCGACGTACGTCGAGCACGAGGAACTGGTCGTCGACGGGGTCGAACTGGACTGGCGTGTCACCTCCGACGGCGTGCTGCACGCGGCGACGCTGGAGGGCGTGGCCGCCGGGCTCGCCTGGGCGGCCGGGCAGTGGCCGCGCCGCTTCGAGGTCGCGGCGCTGCTGGAGGACCCGTCGCGAACGGAGGAACTCGCCCGCGACCGCTGGTTCGACTGAGCCACGCCACGGCCCGGCCCGGCCCGGCGATCGAAGCGCCGTCCCACCCGCACCCGGGCGCCGCCGACCGTGTCCGGGCCCGGGCCGCGTCCGGTGGGTGGGGCGGGCGCGGGTGGTCGCCGGTCCCTACGCGGGGAAGCGGCGGGCCACCCATCTCCACAGCAGTTCCAGGACGGCCGCCGCCACCGCGGCGATGCCCACCGCGATCCACGGCATCGTCGTGCCGACCAGCTGCAGGGCGAAGAAGGTCTGGAGCGCCGGCACCGCCAGCACGACCAGGAAGGCGGCGCCCATCGCCGCGACCAGCACCAGGCGCCACCACGTGTAGGGGCGGGCGATGATCGCCAGCACCGTCATCGAGACCAGGAAGAGCGTCAGTGTGGCGGCGCTGGTCTCGGCGCCCAGGGAGCCGGGCCCGGTGTAGTGGTGGCGGGCGGCCAGGTAGCTGGTGAAGGTGGCCGCCGCGGCCACCACGCCGCCCGGCACCGCGTAGCGCATCACCCGCCGTACGAAGTGCGGCCGGGCCCGCTCCGGGTTCGGGGCGAGGGCCAGGAAGAAGGCCGGGACGCCGATGGTGAGGGTGGACAGCAGGGTCAGGTGGCGGGGCAGGAACGGGTACTCCACCCGCCAGCACGCCACCAGCACCGCCAGCAGCACCGAGTAGACCGTCTTCACCAGGAACAGGGTCGCGACGCGGGTGATGTTGCCGATGACCCGGCGGCCCTCGGCGACGACCGACGGCAGCGTGGCGAAGCTGTTGTCCAGCAGCACGATCTGCGCGACGGCCCGGGTGGCCTCCGAACCGGATCCCATCGCGACGCCGATGTCGGCGTCCTTCAGGGCGAGGACGTCGTTCACGCCGTCGCCGGTCATGGCGACGGTGTGCCCGCGCGACTGCAGGGCGCCCACCATGACCCGCTTCTGCCGCGGGGTGACCCGCCCGAACACCGTCCCCTCCTCGAGGGCCCGCCCCAGCTCCGGCTCCCCCCCGGGCAGCCGGCGGGCGTCGACCGCGGTGCCGTCGAGGCCGACCCTGGCGGCCACCGCGCCGACGGACACGGCGTTGTCGCCCGAGATGACCTTGGCGCGCACCTGCTGCTCGGCGAAGTAGCGCAGGGTGTCGGACGCGTCCGGCCGCAGCCGCTGCTCCAGCACCACCAGCGCGGCGGGCTCGGCGGACCGCGCGGGGTCCGGGCCGTCCAGGTCGCGGCTGGTACGGGCGAGCAGCAGCACCCGCAGCCCGCGTTCGTTGAGCCGCCCGGTCTCGGCGAGCGCGGGCGCGTCGGCGGGCAGCAGCACGTCGGGGGCGCCGAGGATCCACGTGCTGGTCCGGCCGTCGCCCTCGCTGAAGGTCGCGCCGCTGTACTTGCGGGCGGAGGAGAAGGGCAGCGACTGCACGCAGCGCCACTGCCCGGTGTCCGGGAAGGCGTCGATGATCGCCCGCAGGGAGTCGTTCGGGTGCGGGTCGGACTCGCCGAGCGCGCCGAGCACCGTGCGCAGGCAGCCGTCGTCCTGCCCGTTCAGGGGCGTGACCCGGGTGACGTTCATGCCGCCCTCGGTGAGGGTGCCGGTCTTGTCGAGGCAGACGGTGTCGACGCGGGCCAGGCCCTCGATGGCGGGCAGCTCCTGCACCAGGCACTGCCTGCGGCCGAGCCGGATGACGCCGACGGCGAAGGCGACGGAGGTGAGCAGCACGAGCCCCTCGGGGACCATCGGCACGATGCCGCCGACGGTGCGGGCGACGGAGTCCTTCAGGCCGTACCGCATGACCACGAGCTGGCTGACGATCAGGCCGATCGCGGTCGGGACCATCATCCAGGTCACGTACTTGAGGATGGTGGAGATGCCGGTGCGCAGCTCGGAGTGGACGAGGGTGAAGCGGGAGGCCTCCTCGGCGAGCTGGGCGGCGTAGGCCTCGCGGCCGACCTTGGTGGCCCGGTAGGCGCCGCCGCCGGCGACCACGAAGCTGCCGGACAGCACCGGGTCCCCGGGCCGTTTGGCCACGGGGTCGGCCTCGCCGGTCAGCAGCGACTCGTCGATCTCCAGTCCGTCGGCCTCCGCGCAGACGCCGTCGACGACGACCTTGTCGCCGGGACCGACCTCCAGCAGGTCGCCGAGCACGATCCCGGAGGTGCCGATCTCGACAGCGGTGCCGTCCCGCCGGACGGTGGGGCGGACGTCGCCGATGACGGCGAGCGTGTCCAGGGTCCGCTTCGCCCGCCACTCCTGGAGGATGCCGATGCCCGTGTTGGCGACGATGACGAAGCCGAAGAGGCTGTCCTGGATGGGCGCCACGACGAGCGTGACCAGCCAGAGCACGCCGATGATCGCGTTGAACCGGGTGAGGACGTTGGCGCGGACGATCGCGCCGACAGTGCGGCTGCCGCGCACCGGGACGTCGTTGACCTCCCCCCGCGCGATCCGCTCCGCCACCTCGGCGGAGGTGAGTCCGGTGGTCCCCGGCGGGGCGGGCGCGGGGTGCGGGCGGTCCAGCCCGGGGCCCGCGTCGCTGTGCGTCATGCCATCGACGGTACGTGCGGACGGGGGCCCGCACGCGTCGGGAAGCGGCGGAGCCGGGCGCCGGGCCGGTCCGTCGCCTCGCCGCCCGGCCGTCCGAGTGCCTGGCGCGCGCGTAGCCCGCGCGGCCTACTCGGTGGGTGTCGGCTGCGCGGTCGGCGCCGGTTCCTCGTGCGCCGTGCGGCGGAGCGCCGCGTCCCGCCGACGGACGTACCAGATGCCGATCAGGCCAAGGCCGCCGCCCGCGAGGCAGGTCCACAGCCACCATGTGCGGCCGTGGTCGTCGAACCAGCCGTAGAAGGGCAGCTGCAGGAGGAAGAGGACGAACCAGACGACGGTGCCGCCGGTGATGGTGGCGACCACGGGCCCCTCCAGGGGCTCCGGCGCCTCGTGCTTGGGGGTCCACTTCGCCATGGCCCTCAGCTTACGGCCCGTGGCCGGGGCTGTCGGCGGTCACCGGGCGCTGGGCCGCGGCCGCGGTGGCGTTCCGCGTTCTACGCGCGGAGATAGCAATTTCGGCTTTATATGTTCATACTGAAACAGTCTGAGTCTGGCTGCTTCCGTTCGTACGAACCACCAACAGGGCCCGGGGGGAACCTGATGGGTGAGCGGGAAGCTGCGAGACTCGCTCACTTTCCCCGCCCCGGTACCCCCGTACCCACCGCACCCCCTGAGGTCATCCGCATGTCCACCTCGGCCACCGCCAAGGCCACCGCCCCTCAGCAGCCGGGAACGCCACCCGCCTACGGCGCCCTCGACCGCTACTTCAAGATCTCCGAACGGGGCAGCACGCTGTCCCGGGAGATCCGCGGCGGTCTCGCCACCTTCTTCGCGATGGCCTACATCGTCGTGCTGAACCCGATCATCCTCGGCAGCGCGAAGGACATGTACGGACATCAGCTGGACAACGGGCAGCTGGTCACCGCCACCGCCCTGACCGCCGCGTTCAGCACGCTGCTCATGGGCGTCATCGGCAACGTGCCCATCGCGCTGGCCGCCGGCCTCGGCGTGAACACGGTCGTCGCCCTCCAGCTCGCGCCCCGCATGTCATGGCCGGACGCCATGGGCATGGTCGTCCTCGCCGGCTTCGTCGTGATGCTGCTGGTCGCCACCGGCCTGCGCGAACGCGTCATGAACGCCGTGCCGCTCGGCCTGCGCAAGGGCATCGCCATCGGCATCGGCCTGTTCATCCTGCTCATCGGCCTGGTCGACTCCGGCTTCGTCAGCCGCATCCCGGACATCGCCCACACCACCGTCCCGCTCCAGCTGGGCGCCACCGGCCACCTCAACGGCTGGCCGGTGCTCGTCTTCATGCTGGGGACGCTGCTCACCTTCGCGCTGATCGTGCGCAAGGTGCCGGGCGCGATCCTGATCTCGATCGTCACCATGACCGTCGTCGCCATGGTCATCAACGCCGTCGCCACGATCCCCAGCTGGGGCCTGACCACCCCGAAGTGGCCCGGCAACCCGGTCTCTCCCCCCGACTTCGGCCTGATCGGCAAGGTCAGCCTGTTCGGCGGATTCGAGAAGGTCGGCGTGCTGACCGGCGTCCTGTTCGTCTTCACCGTGCTGCTGTCGTGCTTCTTCGACGCGATGGGCACGATCATGGGCGTCAGCGACGAGGCCAAGCTCACGGACGCCCAGGGCGCCATGCCCGGCATGAGCAAGGTGCTGTTCATCGACGGCGTCGCGGTCGCCGCGGGCGGCGCCAGCTCCTCCTCCGCAGCCACCTGCTTCGTGGAGTCCACGGCCGGTGTCGGTGAGGGCGCCCGGACCGGCTTCGCGAACGTCGTCACCGGCACGCTGTTCGCCCTGGCACTGTTCCTGACGCCCGTCGCCACGATGGTCCCGTCCCAGGCGGCCACCCCGGCCCTGCTCGCCGTCGGCTTCCTGATCCTGGCCGGCTCGGTCAAGGACATCGACTGGGCCGACTTCACGATCGCCATCCCGGCCTTCGTGACCATGATGATGATGCCGTTCACCTACTCGATCACCAACGGCATCGGCATGGGCTTCATCACCTTCACCGTGCTGCGCCTGGTCGCCGGCCGAGGCCGGGAGGTGCCGGTGGCGATGTACGTGGTGTCGGCGGTCTTCGCCTTCTACTACCTGATGCCGGCCCTCGGTCTGACCTGACCGGCCCGCTGACCGCGGAGGTCACCCCGAACGAGCGTCCGGACGACATCGTCCCGGGCGCTCGTTCCGTTTCGTGGGGCGTGCCGGGCCGTGGCCGTTCGAGCGGCTCGCGGGCCTAGCGTGCCGGCTCCTGTGACACGAGGGCCGCCCGGGCCCTTCTGCGGGACGTGTCGTGTTCCGACTCCCGATCGCCCGTACGAGTGGCGTGGGGCCGCAGTGGCCAGGGTCACGGGGGGAGGTGGGCGCCTCCAGTGGTCTTTAGGCAGGGTAATGAGTTAGGCTAAAGAACATGCCGGACCTTACCCATGGCGACGACGCTGCCGCTGTGAACGCCGTGCGATCCGCCGTGATGCGGCTGTCCCGTCGGCTGAAGCACCAGCGCGTCGACGAGTCGCTGAGCCCCACCGAGATGTCGGTGCTGGGCACGCTGTCCAGATGCGGCAGCGCAACGCCGGGCGAGCTCGCCCGCAAGGAGCACGTCCAGCCGCCGTCGATGACCCGCATCGTGGCGCTGCTGGAGGCCAAGGGGCTGGTCCGCCTGGAGCCGCACCCCGAGGACCGGCGCCAGAAGGTCGTCACGAAGACGGAACAGGCCGAGACCATGCTCGAGGAGAGCCGCCGCAAGCGGAACGCCTTCCTGGCCGGCCTGGTCGAGGGACTCGACGAGGACGAGTGGGCGAGGCTGCGTGCCGCCGCCCCCGTGTTGGAGAAGCTCGCGCACCTGTAAGCACGTCGCACGAGGAGGCGAACCCTTTTGAGTACGGGATCCGGAGCAGCTTCCGCCCCCGCACCGACCACCCACGACTCCCGGCCCGCCCCCGACACCCCCTCCGCCGGCCGCGCCGGTACGGAGACCCGCTCCGACGGCCGGCCCGCGCCCGCCGGCCCTGCCGCCGGATCCCCTCCGGCCGGCGACTCCGCCGCACCCGCACCCGCCGCCGCGGACGCCGTCCCGGCCGCCCCGGGCAGGACCTCCATGTTCAGCTCGCTGCGGATCCGGAACTACCGCCTGTTCTTCATGGGCCAGGTGGTCTCCAACACCGGCACCTGGATGCAGCGCATCGCCCAGGACTGGCTCGTGCTCAGCCTCACCGGCTCGTCGGCCGCCGTGGGCATCACCACGGCGCTGCAGTTCCTGCCGATGCTGCTGTTCGGCCTCTACGGCGGCGTCCTCGTCGACCGGCTGCCGAAGCGGCCCGCCCTGCTGTGCACGCAGTCGGCCATGGCACTCACCGGCCTGGTCCTGGCCGCGCTGACGCTCTCCGGGCACGTCCACGTCTGGCACGTCTACGTCGCCGCCTTCGCCGTCGGACTCGCCACGGTCGTCGACAACCCGGCCCGCCAGTCCTTCGTCTCCGAGATGGTCGGCCCGAAGCAGCTGCAGAACGCGGTCAGCCTGAACTCCGCCAACTTCCAGTCCGCCCGGCTGGTCGGCCCCGCCGTCGCGGGCGTCATGATCACCGGCATGGGCACGGGCTGGGCGTTCCTCTTCAACGGCCTGTCCTTCGTCGCTCCCATCGCCGGCCTGCTGCTGATGCGCGCCCGTGAGCTCCACGTCGTCGAGCGCGCACCGCGTGGCAAGGGTCAGCTCCGCGAGGGCCTGCGCTACGTCGCCGGCCGGCCCGAGCTGATCTGGCCGATCGTGCTCGTGGGATTCATCGGCACCTTCGGGTTCAACTTCCCGGTGTGGCTGTCGGCCTACGCCGACGACGTCTTCCACGCCGGGGCCGGCGCCTACAGCCTCTTCAACATCCTGATGGCCGTCGGTTCCCTGTTCGGCGCGCTGCTCGCCGCCCGGCGCGGCACGGCCCGGCTGCGGGTGCTGATCGGCGCCGCCGCGGCCTTCGGCACGCTGGAGATCGTGGCCTCGATGGCCCCGTCGTACTGGCCGTTCGCGCTGCTGATGGTCCCGATCGGGATCTTCGGACTGACGGTGAACGTCACGGCCAACACCGCGGTGCAGATGGGCACCGACCCCGCCATGCGCGGACGGGTGATGGCGCTGTTCATGATGGTCTTCATGGGCGGTACGCCGCTGGGCGCGCCGGCCGTCGGCTGGGTCACGGACGCCTACGGCCCGCGGATCGGCTTCGCCCTCGGCGGTGTCGTCTCGGCGGTCGCGGCCGTCACCGTCGGCCTGTTCCTGGCCCGGTGCGGCGGGCTGCGCCTGTCGGTCGGCTGGAACAGCGGCCGCCCCGCGGTCCGCTTCGTGCCCCGCGAACGCCCGGAACGGCTGACGACGGCGGCCTGAGCCGCGGCGGCGACGAGCCCGCGACCGGATCCGCGACCGGATCCGCGACCGGATCCGCGGCCTGTCCCGGCGGCGGCGGTCCCGCGGCGGCGGTCCCGCCAGGAGTGGACGCCGGGTCCGTACGGGAATGTCCTGAACCGGGGGCGTGCTGTTCCTGACAGGCGCCGGACCCTCGGCCTGACGACGAGGGGTCCGGCGCCGGACGAGGTGATCCGATGCGACTGTTCGCCGCCGTCCTGCCCCCGCAGGACGTCATCGAGGCCCTCGCACACGAGGTCGCCGGGCTGAGGCGCCTGCCGGGCGGCGAGGGCCTGCGCTGGACCGGCCACCCCGGCTGGCACTTCACGCTGGCCTTCTACGGCGAGGTCGGCGAGCAGGTCGTGCCGGAGCTCGCGGAGCGCCTGGAGCGTGCCGCCCGCCGCACCGAGCCCTTCCCGCTGGCCCTGCGCGGCGGCGGGCAGTTCGGACGCGGCAGGGCGCTGTGGACGGGCGCCGAGGGCGATCTGCGCGTCCTGCGGCTGCTGGCCGAACGCGCGCACACGGCGGGCCGGAAGGCCGGTGTCCCGATGGAGGAGCAACGCCGCTACAAGGCCCACCTGACGGTGGCGCGCAGCCGGGGCGGCAGAGACGTGCGCGCCCACGTCGAACTCCTCGACGCCTTCGGCAGCCGGACGTGGACGGTGGAGGAGGTGGTGCTGGTCCGCAGCCACCTGCCGACGTCCGGGATCCGCGGCGCACAGCCCCGCTACGAACGACTCGCCCGCTGGCCGCTCGGCCCGGCCGGTTAGTCTCGGTACGTGGACCCGAAGACCCGCAACCGGATCATGGCCTGTGTGCTCGTGCTGATGTTCGTCGTCGTCGCCGTGGCGGCCGCGCTCGGCAAGTGACGGCACGGAGTACGGCCGCCGCGTCCTGACGGGGGCGCGCCGGCGCCCCGGCACCACGCCCCCGCCGCGATCCGGGGCCCCGCGAGCCGGGCCCCGGCGGGCGGGACCCGGCGACGCGGCCCCCGTGGCGCACGGCGGCGCTACCAGGCGAAGGCCTCCGGTGCCGGACCCGGACCCGGGAAGATCTCGTCGAGTCCGGTCAGCACCTCCTCCGGCAGCTCCAGCTCGACGGCCCGCAGCGCGGACTCGAGCTGCCCGGCGGTCCGGGGGCCGACGATCGGGCCGGTCACGCCGGGCCGGGTCAGCAGCCAGGCCAGCGCCACCTCGCCCGGCTCCAGGCCGTGCTTGTCGAGCAGGTCCTCGTACGCCTGGACCTTCGCCCGCACGGCGGGGTCGGCCAGCGCGTCCGCGGCCCGGCCGGAGGCACGGCGCCCGCCCGTGACCTCCTTCCTGAGCACGCCGCCGAGCAGACCGCCCTGCAGCGGCGACCAGGGGATGACACCGAGGCCGTAGTCCCGGGCGGCCGGGATGACCTCCATCTCGGCGCGGCGCTCGGCGAGGTTGTACAGGCACTGCTCGCTGACGAGGCCGATGGTGCCGTGACGGCGGGCGGCGAGCTCGTTGGCCTGGGCGATCTTGTAGCCGGGGAAGTTGGAGGAGCCGACGTAGAGGATCTTGCCCTGCTGGAGGAGGACGTCGATGGCCTGCCAGATCTCCTCGAACGGCGTGTCCCGGTCGACGTGGTGGAACTGGTAGAGGTCGATGTAGTCGGTCTGCAGCCGCTTGAGGCTGGCGTCGACGGCCCGCCGGATGTTCAGGGCGGACAGCTTGTCGTCGTTGGGCCAGACCCGGGAGCTGTCCGGGCCCATGTTCCCGTACACCTTGGTGGCCAGGACGACCTTGTCGCGCCGGTCACCGCCCTTGGCGAACCAGTTGCCGATGATCGTCTCGGTGCGGCCCTTGTTCTCGCCCCAGCCGTAGACGTTGGCGGTGTCGACGACGTTGATGCCCGCGTCCAGCGCCGCGTCCATGATGGCGTGACTGTCCGCCTCGTCGGTCTGCGGACCGAAGTTCATGGTCCCGAGGACCAGTCGGCTGACCCTGAGTCCTGTGCGTCCGAGTTGCGTGTACTTCATGGTTCCCCAGCCAACGTCCTGGAGTGCGCTCCAGGCAAGGGGAACAGGCGCGGGACGTCGCCGGGGCGCACTCGCGGCCGAGCGCTGGCCGGGTCCCGCCGCTCAGTTCTCGTACTCCCCGCCCAGCCCCCACGCCTCCCAGAGGGCGTGGGCGAAGGCCGCCGCCAGTTTGTGTTCGCCCCGCGCGTTCGGGTGGGTGCCGTCGTAGGTGTCCAGGCGCATGTCGTACGCGGCGGGCGGGGCGACCGCGAGCAGCGGCGAGCGTGGGGTGTCCAGCTCCGCCAGCGCCTTGACCAGCAGCTCGTTGAACCGGCTCACCTGGGCGGCGAAGGGCGGGTCCTCCGCGACGCGCACGTTCGGGATCACCGGCAGCACGGCGACGCGGACGCCCGGGTTCGCCTCCCGGGCCGCGGTCACGAAGCGCCGCACGTTCCGCGCCGTCTGTTCGGCGTCGGTGTAGAAGCCCAGGTCGATGAGGCCCAGGGAGACCAGCAGCACGTCCGCCCGGTGCTCGCGCACCGCCTCGCCGATCAGCGGGGTCATGTGCACCCAGCCCTCGCCCCAGCCGGCCAGGTGGGCGCGGGGGAAGGCGGGGTCGGCGTACGCGTACGACGTCGGCGCATCCGTCGCCGGGTCGTACAGCGTCTCGCGCGGGCCGACGAAGGTGAACGGGCGGTCGTACGTGGCGCGCAGGTGCTGCCACAGCCGGTGGCGCCAGGTGTGCTCGCCCGCGCTCCCGATCGTCATGGAGTCGCCGACGGGCATGAACCTGAGCATGCGCTCATGATGGACGATCAAGGACGCGGATGGGGTGTGAGGCCCACCACGCCTGATCGGCCTCTTTCCGCGGGGACATCCCGGAAACGGCCGCCCGGGATGGCAGGCTTGGCCCATGCGCCGACCGTTCGCCCTCCTCGCCGGGGCCCTCCTCGTGGCCGCCTGCGCCGTGCCCGCCTCCGCCGCCGACGGCGCCGACGGCGACGGCGGCCGGTTCACGATCAGGGACCCGAGGATCACGGAGTCCAGCGGTCTGGCGGCCTCCCGCCTGCACCCGGGCGTGTACTGGACGCACAACGACAGCGACGACGGACCGTACCTCTACGCCGTGGACGGCCGGACGGGCCGGACGGTCGCCACCGTCACGCTCACCGGTGTCGGCACGCCCCGCGACGTCGAGGCGATCTCCATCGGGCCCGGCAACCAGATCTACGTCGGCGACATCGGCGACAACTTCGGCGGCCGGTGGCCGTACGTGTGGATCTACCGGCTGCCCGAGCCCAAGGAGCTCAGGGACCAGACCGTCCGGGCGACGCAGTACGTCGTCAAGTACGCGAACGGCCCCCGGGACGCCGAGTCCCTGGCCGTGCACCCGAAGACGGGACGGGTCTACATCGTCGACAAGAAGGAGAACGGCGGCCACCTGTACGAGGGGCCCGCCCGGCTGTCCACCTCGGGGGCCAACGTCTTCGAGCCGGTCGCGGCCGTCGACCTGTGGGCCACCGACGCCGCGTTCTCCCCCGACGGGCGGCAGCTCGCCGTGCGCGGCTACTTCGGCGGCATCGCCTACGCCTGGAACGGCGGCATGATCAAGCGCGAGGGACGGCTGAACGTGCCGCTGCAGGGGCAGGGCGAGTCGGTCACCTACAGCGCCGACGGCCGCGAGCTGCTGTACGGCAGCGAGGGCGCCGCCAGCACCGTGCAGGCGCAGGACGCGCCGGGCGTTCCCGGCGCCGGGTCGAAGTCGCCGTCCGCGGGGGGAGGAACGGCCCAGGGCGGCTCGGGCGCCGGCCTGAGCGGCGGGACCAAGACCGGGCTCGTCGCCGTGGTCGCGGTGGCCGCCGTGTTCGGCCTGCGGCGCCTGCTGCGCCGGCGGTGAGCGCGGCGGCGGTCACCGGCCCGCTTACGGGCCCGCCGGGCGCTCCGCGTGTCGGCTCCGGAACAGCAGCTGTCCGGTCGCCCCACTGGTTGCCCGCGGTACTCGCCTCACGTCCCACGCCCGCCGGGCCTGACGGTGGGGAACCGACGTCATGAGGCGCCGTACGGCGAAGGGGCGCCCGGTGGCGGTGGTCCGCCGGGCGCCCCCTCGTGCCGTGCCGGAGGGTCAGAGGTGGTCGATCACGTAGTCGACGCACTTCGTCAGCGCCTCGATGTCCGCCGGGTCGATCGCCGGGAACATCGCGACGCGGAGCTGGTTGCGGCCGAGCTTGCGGTAGGGCTCGGTGTCGACGATGCCGTTGGCGCGCAGCACCTTGGCGACCGCGGCGGCGTCGACGTCGTCGGAGAAGTCGATCGTGCCGATGACCTGCGAGCGCTTGGCCGGGTCGGCGACGAACGGGTTGGCGTACTTCACGTCCTCGGCCCAGCCGTACAGGGTGCGCGCGGAGGTGGCGGTGCGGCGCACCGCCCAGTCCAGGCCGCCCTGGCCGTTGAGCCACTCGAGCTGCTCGTTCAGCAGGAACAGCGTGGCGAGGGCCGGGGTGTTGTACGTCTGGTTCTTGCGGGAGTTGTCGATGGCCGTGGGCAGCGAGAAGAACTCCGGGACGTGCCGCCCGCCGGCGTGGATCCGCTCGGCCCGCTCGATCGCGGCCGGGGAGAACACGCCGATCCACAGGCCGCCGTCGGAGGCGAAGGACTTCTGCGGGGCGAAGTAGTACACGTCGGTCTCGGCGACGTCGACCGGCAGGCCGCCGGCGCCGGAGGTGGCGTCGACCAGGACCAGCGCGCCCTCGTCGGCACCGGACACGCGCCGGATGGGCATGGCGACACCGGTCGAGGTCTCGTTGTGCGTGAGGGCGTAGACGTCCACGCCCTGCTCGGCCGCCGCCTGCGGGTGCGTGCCCGGGTCGGCGGAGATGACGGTGGGCTCGTCGAGCCAGGGGGCGAGCCGGGCCGCCTTGGCGAACTTGGAGGAGAACTCGCCGAAGGTGAGGTGCTGCGACCTGTTCTCGATCAGGCCGTGCGTCGCGACGTCCCAGAACGCGGTCGAGCCGCCGTTGCCGAGGACCACCTCGTAGCCGTCGGGGAGCTGGAACAGCTCGCGGATGCCCTCGCGGACCCTGCCGACCAGGTTCTTGACCGGGGCCTGGCGGTGGGAGGTGCCCATGAGGGACGTCCCGGTGGCGGCCAGCGCGTCCAGCGCCTCCACCCGGACCTTGGAGGGACCCGCGCCGAAACGACCGTCCGCGGGCTTGATGTCAGCAGGAATCTGGATCTCAGCCACGAGCCGGAGGGTATCTCTTCGGCGAAACCGGACCGAAACGTGTCCGTCGGATGAGACGAGTCCCCCGCCGTGCGGGCTTGTGGACACCTACGGCGCCGGCGGCACCCCGGGGCGGGGCCGCCGGCCGCGTGCATCCTGGACGCATGACGGATCGTGGGGGTCTCCAGGCGGAACTGCGGAAGGTGGTCCGGGGCGAGGTCGCCTTCGGTGCCACGGACCGGGCACTGGTCACGATGGACGCGTCCAACTACCGGCGTGTCCCGCTGGGCGTCGTGGCGCCGCGCGACGCCGACGACGTGGCGGCGGTCCTGGAGGTCGCCCGGGCGCGCGGGGTGCCGGTGGTGGCGCGGGGCGGGGGGACGTCGATCGCGGGCCAGGCGACGGGGACGGGCCTGGTCCTGGACTTCACCCGGCACATGAACCGGGTGCTGGAGCTCGACCCCGGGACGCGGACCGCCGTCGTCCAGCCGGGCCTGGTCCTCGACCGGCTGCAGGAGGCCGCCGCCCCGCACGGCCTGCGCTTCGGGCCCGACCCCTCCACCCACAGCCGCTGCACGCTCGGCGGCATGATCGGCAACAACTCCTGCGGCTCCCACTCGGTGGCGTGGGGGACGACCGCGGACAGCGCGCGGGAGCTGTCGGTGCTCACCGCGCGCGGTGAGCGGCTGCGGCTCGGGCCGGGCTGGGCCGGGGCGCCGGACGGGCTGCGCGAGCTGGCCGAGAGCGAGACGGCGCGGCTGCGCACCGCCTTCCCGCAACTGCCCCGCCGCATCTCCGGCTACGCCCTGGACGCCCTGCTGCCCGAGCGGGGCGCCGACGTGGCCCGCTCCTTCTGCGGTTCGGAGGGCACGCTGGGCGTGCTGACCGAGGCGGTCGTCGGCCTGGTCGGCACGGACCGGGCGCGGGCCCTGGCCGTGCTGGGGTACCCCGACGAGAGCGCGGCCGCCGAGGCGGCCGCCGGGCTGCTGCCCGCCGGGCCGCCGCGCACGGGCGAGGCCGCGAGCGGGCGGGGGCCGCTGACGCTGGAGGGGATGGCACGGGACCTGGTGCCGTCCGCGGCCGGCCTGCCCCGCGGCGACGCCTGGCTCCTCGTGGAGACCGGCGGCGCGACGGCGGCGGAGGCCCGCGCCCGGGCCGAGGCGGTCGTGCGCGCCGCCGACGCCGTCGACGCCCGGGTGGTGACGGACCCGGCCGGGCAGCGGGCGCTGTGGCGCATCCGGGAGGACGCCGCCGGCACGGCCACGCGCATGCCGGACGGCACCGAGGCGTGGCCGGGGTGGGAGGACTGCGCGGTGCCCCCGGCGCGGCTCGGCGCCTATCTGAGGGAGTTCCGGGCGCTGCTGGCCGACCATGGACTGCGCGGCACGCCGTACGGGCATTTCGGCGACGGCTGCATCCACGTCCGCATCGACTTCGACCTGCTGACCGAGGCGGGTGTCGGCCGCTTCCGGCGGTTCTCGCGGGAGCTGGCGGAGCTGGTCGTCGCACACGGCGGCTCGCTGTCCGGCGAGCACGGGGACGGGCAGGCCCGCGCGGAGCTGCTGCCGGTGATGTACGGCGAGGAGACGGTCGCCCTGTTCGAACGGGCGAAGGCCGTCTGGGACCCGGACGACCTGCTCAACCCGGGGATGCTGGTCCGCCCGGCGCCGCTGGACGCGAACCTGCGCTTTGCCGTGCTGCCGGGCCGCCCCGTGGACGTGGCCTTCGGCTACCCGGCCGACGGCGGGGACTTCTCGGCGGCGGTGCGCCGGTGCGTCGGGGTCGCCAAGTGCCGGACGGCCGCGGCGGCGGGCGCGGAGGTCATGTGCCCCTCGTTCCGGGCGACCGGTGAGGAGCGGCACTCCACGCGCGGCCGGGCCCGGCTGCTGCACGAGATGCTCGCGGGCGAGGTGGTGACCGGCGGCTGGCGGTCCACCGAGGTGCGCGACGCGCTCGACCTGTGCCTGTCGTGCAAGGGGTGCCGGTCGGACTGCCCGGTCGGGGTGGACATGGCCACGTACAAGGCGGAGTTCCTGCACCACCACTACGCCGGACGGCGGCGCCCGGCCGCGCACTACTCCCTGGGCCTGCTGCCCGTGTGGCTGCGGTGGGCGGCCCGCACCCGCGCCGCGGCACTGGTGAACGCGCTCGCCTCGGTGCGGCCGTTGGCGGCCCTGGCGAAGCGGCTGGGCGGGATCACGCCCGAGCGGGAGATCCCGCGGCTGGCCACGGAGCCTTTCAGCCGGTGGTGGCGGCGCCGGCGGCAGCGGGGTGCCGGCGGGGCGGGCGCACTGGTCGTCCTCTGGCCGGACACCTTCACCGAGCACTTCTCGCCGTCGGTGGGGCGGGCGGCCGTCCGTGTGCTGGAGGCCGCCGGACTGCGGGTGGCGCTGCCGCCGCGCCTGCGCCTGAGCCGGCCCCCGGTGGGCGGCGGCAGGTCTGCGCCGCTGGACCCGGTGGCGCTGCTCAGGGGCCGCGGCCGGGTCTGCTGCGGCCTGACGTACGTCTCGACGGGGCAGCTGGACCGCGCCCGCGCGGTGCTGCGCCGCACCCTGGACCTGATGGAGCCGGTGCTGGAGGCCGGCCTCCCGGTCGTCGTCCTGGAACCGAGCTGCGCCGCCGCGCTCCGCGCCGACCTGCCGGAGCTGCTGCCCGGCGACCCGCGCGCCCGGCGCCTGGCCGGCCGTGTCCTGACTCTCGCGGAGACCCTGGAACGGCACGCGCCCGGCTGGACCCCGCCCCGGCTGGACCGCCCGGTCGCCGGCCAGACCCACTGTCACCAGCACGCGGTCCTCGGCGACGCGGCCGACCGCCGGCTGCGTGCGGCGGCGGGCCTGTCGGGGGAGCTGGCCGGAGGGTGCTGCGGTCTCGCGGGCGACTTCGGCTTCGCGAAGGGCCACTGGGAGGTGTCGACGGCGTGCGCGGCGGAACAGCTCCTGCCGTCGGTCGGGCAGGCCCCGGACGGGGCGGTGGTCCTGGCGGACGGCTTCTCCTGCCGTACCCAGCTGGAGCAGCTGGCGGGCGTACGGGGACGGCACCTGGCGGAGGTCCTGGCGGCCGCCCTGGACACCCGCGGCGAGGAGGGGCGCTGAGGCGACAGTGTGAACCTGCTGCGGCTGGCCGCGTGGCAGGCCTCCCGGGCCGGTGTGGCGCGCGAGCTGCTGCACCCGGCGACCCTGCGCCGGCTGCCG
>NZ_JBSFNN010000092.1:0-25369 GCF_053587115.1 Streptomyces sp. NPDC003697 | reverse complement strand
GTACATCCAGTACGAGGGCGTCCGGCCGGCACGCCGAGAGCACGCACCGGACGCCGCTCCTTGACGGGCAAACGTTGCCTGCCGCGGCACTAGGTCAGCTGCGTGGTCCCGTACACCTGCGCGACGAAGTTGAACCGCAGCTTGAACTGGTTGAACCAGTTGTCACCGGCGGACTCGGACAGCGGAAGCCGCCACCACCTCATGCGCGTCTCGGGGAAACGCTCCTGTTCGGTCGGGGAGGGGTTGCCCAGGTAGAGCGCGTGGGCGTTCCAGCCGAGCATGGCGGCGCCCCTGACACGATCGTCCACGCCGGGATGAGCCATCAGGAAAAGGGCCTGGAGGACGTCATTGAGGTCGAAGGCGGAGCGTCCGAGGGAGGGGATGATGCCCGCCGCGTGCGCCAGGCTCTCGATGAGCTCTACGTGGAATTGGCCGTCCCCCGGTGCCTGCCGGATCACGAGGGTAAAACCGTGGCCCGCGTACTCGATCCGGAACACTGCCGGCGTCCTGGCGTTCCAGGATTCCTGGATCGCGTTGATCAGCGTCATCACTGCTGCCTGGAACTCCTCCAGACTGCCCGCCCTCTCAGGGTTCGGGCCTTGCGCCGGAGCCGTTTGCGGGGGGTCGGTCAGTACGGGGAAGAGCTCGTGGGCCGTGGGGAAGCAGGAGGCGTACTCGATCGGGTCCTTGAGGTTCATGTCGAGGATCTGCGCATCGATGCCGTGCGCGCCCATCGGGTCGTAGGCCGGATCGAGCAGGGCGTTCAGCACGTTCTGCGGCGTGGTGCCGACCGCGCCGGCCAACTCCGTGATCTGGGCGCCGTACTGCCGCAGGCCGCCCTCGATGGTCGCACCCATGGTGTCCTCCTTGGCCCGCTGGACCGCCACGGCCTCCGCGCGCTGGACGTGCGGCGTGTGGTCGGCGCAGCCTTCCTCGGCGGCGCCTTCCGCACGCGGGATGCGCTGCACGGGGCGGCTCATCACCCGTGCCGCGTTGCTCTCCGCCTCCCGCTCGAAGCGGTCGGACGGGTCGGAAACCCTCAGCCCCGCACCGTTGTCCGTGCCGGCCACAGGTCCCTGGCGCTGCTGGACGACGTGGGTGAGCTCGTGGGCGAGGGTGTGCTTGTCGCCGCCACCGGCGCCGAGTACGACATGGCTGCCAGAGGTGTACGCGCGTGCCCCGATGGCGCGGGCCGAGCGGGCGGCGGCGGCACCGGTGTGCAGGCGCACATCGGAGAAGTCGGTGCCGAAACGGGCCTCCATGTCCTGACGCACCGGTGCGGCGAGTGGTTTGCCGGCCGAGTTCAGGACCTCGTCCACGCCGTGGTCCGACTGCTCCGGGGCGGGCGTGGGCCGGACGCGGCGGGCGATCATCGCGGTCACCGCGGCGTTGCCCGCGCCGCGCTGCGCCGCCCGGAGGGCGGCGGCGGTGAGCGGCGGCGGTACGGCGGGGATGTTGGAGGTCTCCTGCCGGGCGGCGGCGGGGGCTCGCGCCGGCTGCCGTGCCTCGTTGTGCTCGGCATGCGTCCCGGACATCCGCATCTGCTGCCTCCTCGTCGGCGCACCCCTGCTGCGGCCCCCAGTGGACCGCCCGTGCGAACGGAGCGTCCAGGGCCGTACGGGCAGAACGAGGGCAACGCCGGCCGACGACCGGGCCGTTGGTGCGGGCAGCGGAAGGCAGTGATCTTGCCCCGGGCCAGGTCCCCGCGTCCCTGTCGCCCCGGCGGACCCCCCGCGCAGACTCGACCTGGACACAGGTGACCGACCCGTAGGACGCGAAGGAGCGAGTATGCCGACGTACCTCACCCCGGGTGTGTACGTGGAGGAGGTGCAGTCCGGTGCCCGACCGATCGAAGGGGTCGGCACCGCCGTCGCCGCGTTCGTGGGGTTCGCCGAGAACGGCCCGTTCCACACGCCGACGCTGGTCACCAGCTGGGACCAGTACACCCAGACGTTCGGCGGCTTCACCGAGGGCGCCTACCTGCCGCTCTCGGTCCACGGCTACTTCGCCAACGGCGGCGGCGCCGCGTACATCGTGCGGATCGGCGGCCAGGCCGAGGACGCCTCCGCCCAGGCGGTCGACGGCGGTGGGCGCGCGAACAAGGCGGCGGAGCCCGTGGCCCTCGGCGGCTTCCTCGTCGCGGCCAGGCCGGGCGTCACCGGGGTGTCGCTCGAGGTCGCCGACGCGGACGGCGAGAACCCGCCCGAGGACCGCTTCAAGGTCCTGGTCCGCCAGGGCGACCAGGTCGCGGAGACGTACGAGGCGTCGACCCGCAAGAACGTCAAGGGATACCTGGTCAACCAGGCCCGCGCCTCCAACCTGATCCAGGTCACCGAGCAGCAGGGCGCCGTCCAGACCAGGCCCGCCGCCCAGATCCTGGCCGTGCCCGACGCCCCGGCCGCGCCCGCCGCGCCCGCCGCGAACGGCTCCGGCGAGGTGGCCCGCCTCCAGCCGGCGGACTACGTCGGCGACGCCGGCGCCCGCACCGGGTTCAGCGGCCTGGAGACCATCGACGAGATCACCATGGTCGCCGTGCCGGACCTGATGAGCGCCTACCAGCGCGGCGACATCGACGCAGAGGGCGTGCGCACCGTGCAGCTCGCGGTGATCTCGCACTGCGAGCAGATGGGCGACCGCGTCGCCGTCCTGGACACCCCGCCCGGCCTGGGCGCCCAGCAGGTGCGCACCTGGCGCAACGACGAGGCCGGCTACGACTCCCGGTACGCCACCCTCTACTACCCCTGGGTCCGCGTCTTCGACCCGGCCACCGGACGCAACACCACCGTCCCGCCGAGCGGCCACATCGCCGGCGTCTGGGCGCGCAGCGACGGCGAGCGCGGTGTGCACAAGGCGCCCGCCAACGAGGTGATCCGCGGCGCGGTCGACCTCGAACTCCGCCTCAGCAAGGGCGAGCAGGACCTGCTCAACCCGATCGGCGTCAATTGCGTACGGGCCTTCCCCGGCCGTGGCATCCGCATCTGGGGTGCCCGCACCCTCTCCTCCGACCCGGCCTGGCGCTACCTGAACGTACGCCGCCTGTTCAACTACCTCGAGGAGTCCATCCTGCTGGGAACCCAGTGGGTCGTCTTCGAGCCGAACGACGACCGGCTGTGGTCCAGCATCCGGCGCAATGTCACCGCGTTCCTCACCGAGGAATGGCGCCGGGGCGCGCTGTTCGGCCGCACTGCCGAAGAGGCGTTCTACGTGAAGTGCGACCGCGACAACAACCCGCAGGAGTCCATCGACCAGGGCCGGGTGGTCTGCGAGATCGGCGTCTCGCCGGTCAAGCCCGCCGAGTTCGTGATCTTCCGGCTGGCCCAGTTCTCCGACAGCACCAGCCTCATCGACGAGTGACCCCGGGCCCGCAGGAACAACGGCTCCACAAGGAAAGGTGACAGACAGTCATGGCAGAGGGCGATGCTCTTTCCACCCACGTCTTCGGCGTGCAGCTCGGCGGCTACCGGGTCGAGTCGATCCAGGAGATCAGCGGGCTGACCGTCGAGGAGGATGTCGTCGAGGTCAAGCAGGTCAGCGACCAGGGCAAGCAGATCATCCGCAAGCAGCCCGGCGCCCGGCAGGCCGGCGAGGTGACGATCACCCGGGGACTCGACAAGAGCAGCGAGTTCACCAAGTGGATCAAGGAGACCCTGAACAAGGGCGCCGTGTCCTCCGCACGGCAGAACCTCACCATCGAGATCATGGACTCCGAGATGAACACGGTCCGCCGTATCCAGCTGATGCAGGGCTGGGTCTCCAAGTGGGAGGGCCCGTCCCTGAAGGCGGGCGAGTCGTCCCCGGCCACCGAGTCCGTGACGATCGTGTTCGAGGAGATCACGGTCGAATGAAACGCCGTACGGTCACGGCGGGCAACCTGGACGAGATCCTCGCGATGACGGCGCCCGCCCCCGCGCCGGAGCAGTCGGCGGCACCCGCCGTCCCGCCGTCCCGGGAGGACCACGGGCTGCGCACCGAGTTCGAGTTCGAGCTGCCGCGCGGCTACGTGGACGAGGCGGGCACGGTGCACCGGCACGGTGCGATGCGCCTGGCCACCGCACGTGACGAGCTGCGTCCGCAGATCGACCTCAGGGTCAAGGAGAACCCGGCGTACCTGAGCGTGGTGCTGCTGAGCCAGGTGATCACCCGGATCGGCACCATCACCGATGTGCACGCCGGGGTCGTGGAGCGGATGTACGCCACCGACGTCGCCTTCCTCCAGGACTTCTACCGCCGGGTCAACAGCGAGGGCCACACCCGCGCCGCGGTGACCTGCCCGCACTGCGAGGGCGGCTTCGAGGTCGACCTCTCGGGTGGGCGCCTGGGGGAATCGTGACGTACGCCCTTCCCCGGCTCCGGGAGGAGATCGCGTACATCGCCTATCACTTCCACTGGCAACGCGAGGAGATCCTCGACCTGACCCACGGCGAACGGCAGCAGTGGGTGGACGAGATCGCCCGTATCAACGCCCGCGTGAACGAAGGCGGTTGAGCACATGGCATGGCGGGACAGGCTGCGCCGCCGGGCCGCCGCGGACCGCTCCGACGTCTTGGGAGACGGTCCGTCCGGCGCGGGCCCGGACCGTGGCGCGCCCGGCGTTCCGGGGTCCTCCGTGCCCGGCGACTGGGACGGGGGCTGGCGCCGCACCGGCGCGCCGGAACTCACCGTGTCCCGCGCCCCGCTCGGCGTCAGCGACGGCCTCGCCTTCCGCGCGGGCCTGGCCGCCTGGCAGAACCCGTCGTTCGACAGCGGGCTCGGGCACGCGCTGCTGCCCACCGCCCCGACCGGCCTGGTACGCGGTGTCACCCGCCCTGCCGCTCCGCAGCCCACGCACACCGCCGGGGGGCCGCTGCTGCTGAGGGCGGTGCGGCCGGAGGGGGTGGACGGTGCGGGAGACGGGGCCTCGGGTGGGGCCACGACCGGCCGTGCACCGGAGACTCCCCGTCGGCCGGATCCGGGGAAGGGGAAGTCCGGTTCGACGCGATCCGGTTCGGGCTCGTCCGTCAAGCGGCCCTCCGGCATCGGTGCCCGTGGTGACAACAAGCCTGCGGGAAGGGCGAGGTCGGGCGACGACGCTCCTCGGCCCCGTGGGCTCACGTCCCTGGATTCCCCCGCCGTCCTCTCCTCGTCACCTGCCGTCGTCCAACGGGCCGTCGAGCCGGGCACGAGCCCGGTCGTGGCTCCTGCCGACACCGACCATCAGCCGGTCGTCCCCAGGACTCCGCTCGTACGACGTGTGGCGGTCGTGCCGCCCGCAGCCGCCGACGGGGCTGCGCCCCAACCAGCCTCCGCGGCGAGCTCCGGGGACGCATCCAGGACTCGGGCCGACGCCGGGCGCCGTACTGCTCCGAGCCCGGCCGTCCAGCGCGCCGCGAACGAGACGACGGCGACCCGGTCCGCCCGCTCCGGCGCCGAGGAATCCCGCCCGGCCGCCCAGCCCGCCGTGACGGAGGCGACCGGGCCGCAGCCGGGGGCACCCCGTACTTCCGGCGCCGACGGGTCCCACCCGGCCGTCCGCCTCAGCCCGTCGGGGCCTCGCCTGACCGTCGCCCGCCGCCCGGCCGGACCCGTGCGCCGGGTCGCCGCCGTGCGGCCCGCCAACCCGCCGGCGCCCGACACCGCCCCGACGCCCGACGCCTCCAGCACCACAACACCGGCCGGTGCGGGCGTGGGCTCCGCCGCTCCCGTGGAGCGCGCCGCCACGCCCCCGCACAGCCGCGCTCCCCTCGGTGCCCCACTGAGCGAACTGCCGTCCACGGCCACGCCGTTGGCGCAGGACCCCCTCGCGCCCGGCGCCGGAGCCGCGCCCGGACCGACACTGCCCGTCGTCCAGCGCCAGTCCGGCACCCCGGGGCCGTACGACAGCGGTACGAGCGCCACGAGGGCAACGGCACCCGCAGCCCCGGCCGACGCCCCGCGCCGGGCCCCGGCTCCCGGCAGCACGGGCGCCCGCGCGCGCGGTGGCCTGGGAGCTCCGCTGCCCGCGCTGCCGCCGAGCGCCGAACTGCCCGGTACCGCCGGGTCCCGTGCTTCTCGTACGGCTCCCGGCCCGGACGTCCAGCGCGCTCCGGTACGTCGGGGCGAGAGCTCCGCAACCGCTCCGGTGCCGCCCACCGGGGCCGCGCCCCTCGTTCCGGGAGCGGACGCCCCGCTGCTGGGGACGGCCGACCAGCGCGGCGTCGTGGATCGCTCCACCACCGGGGGCACCACCAAGGCCACTCCCGCGGACCACGGAAACGGCCCCGCCGGGCCGCTGGTGACGCCCTCCCCGGCCATCGCCCCCAACCGCCCGGAACCGGCGTACCCCGCAGCCACGGAAGGCGCGGCAGGTGGAGCGCGACGCCCCGGCGCGGCGTCCGGCACGGCGTCCGGTGGGGCGAGCGCCGGCGGGCGGGGCTCGGGAGGATCGCGCGCCGATGGACCGGCCTCCGGCAGACCCCGAGCGGAGAGCCCGGGCGTTGGCGGGCAAAGCCCCCGCCGCCCCGCCGCCCCGGGCCCGGTCGTCGTAGCCAGGGCCGTGGCCCCAGGCACCCGGCCCGTCGTCTCGGCAGACCCGCACCCCGTCACGGCGACCAGCTCCACAGCACACTCCGCCACGGCGGCACCCCGCACCCTCTCGCTGCTGGCCGCGCGCCCGCTCATCGTGAGCACCCGGACCCCGGAAGGGGCGGCACCGCCCGCCGCCGCCCGCTCCGGCAGCCGTCCCGTGGTGGCGGCGCGCTGGCCCGGTGCACCGGCCGCCTCCCAGGGCGACACCGCGCCACCCACCGGGGCGCCCGCACACCGGTTCGGCACATCGGCCACCTCCCCGGGCGGCTCCGGGGCCCCCGTGCGCCCGGTACCCGGCCTGTCCGCGCCCGCCCCGGCCACACCGCAGCTCCAGCGAGCCGCGACCGCGCACCCCGGACCGCAGGGCAAGGACGCGGGCCTACGAACGACCGCCTCCGCGGCCCCGGTTCAGCGCGTCCCGGTCGTCCGTCCCGCGCCGCCCCGCCCGGTGACCGTCGACGCGACCACCGCCGTACCGGCGAAGCCGCTGCCGGCGACCGCCCCGCAGGTGCTGCCGCTCGCGGACCGCCCGTCGGCCGCCACGACACCGGTGGGACCCGTTCCCGTGGTCCGGCCGCGGACGGTCGCGCCGGGCGCCGGACCGGCGGCGGGCCCGGGCACCCCCGTGCAGCGCGACGTCACCGACTCCGCCGGTGCCGGCCTGCTCAAGGGCGTACCGGTCAAGGAGGTACCGGCGCGAGGCCGGTCGCGGTCGTCGTCCGCGTCATCGAGCTCGTCCGCGTCGCCCGTGTCCCCCGCTTCGCCCTCCGCCTCGGGCAAGGCCGCCGGCCGCCGTCCCGATCCCCCGCAGGACGACCCCGGCCTCGACCTCGACGACCTCGCGCGTCGCCTGCTCGACCCGGTCTCGCGGCTGCTGCGCACCGAACTGCGGCGCGGCCGGGAACGTACCGGCCGCCCCTACGACGGACGCCGCTGAGGGCACGCCATGGACGATGACGACTGACGGGCGAGTGACGGACGAATGACTGACAGCATCTTCGCGACGAGCGTGTTCTTCCGGCTCGTGATCGGCGGCAACGACCTGGGCGCCTTCCACACGTGTTCCGGCATGGGCGCCGAGGTCGAGCTGGAGACGTACGCCGAGGGCGGCAACAACGGCTTCACCTGGCAGCTGCCCGGCCGCGTGACCTGGTCGAACATCACGCTCACCCGGCCCGTCACCGCCGACACGGCGAAGATCGCCCGCTGGCTCGACGAGACGCTGAAGCGGGTGGAGCCCAAGGACGGCGAGATCGTGGCGCTGAAACCGGATCTGACGCGGATCATCAGCTGGCAGGTGTTCGGGATCGTCCCGGTGCGCTGGCAGGGTCCGTCCTTCGACCCCGCCGACTCCCAGGCGGCTGTGGAGACATTGGAGATCGCCCACCAGGGCCTGCGCCCGTCCTGACCCGCCCTCACGAAAACCGCACTCAACAGCCGTCCCGGAAAGGAAGTCCCGGCATGTCCCCAGCGGTCCGCTCCAGCCGGGCCAGGGCTCAGCTGACCCTGAAGGAGCCCCCCACCTCGGTCGGTGCGAAGCCCGGCGGGACCATCGCGCGGCTGAACCTCCAGTTCAATCCCTCCACCCTGGAGCTGCGCAAGACCACCGAGTGGCGGCGCACCCCGTCCAGGATGGCGGGGCAGTCGGCGCTGCCGGAGTTCGTCGGCAGCGGCCCGCGCACGCTGAGCCTAGAGGTGTTCCTGGACGCCACCGCCACCCACGACAACTCGGTGGAGCTGGCGGTGGAGAAGCTGATGAAGGGGTGCGTGCCGACCCCGGCCAGCCTGGGCCGCAAGAAGCCGGCCAGCCCGTGGGTGCGGTTCGAGTGGGGCACGGCGCGGACGACGTCGTTCGACGGGGTGCTCTCCAGCCTGTCGGTGACGTACACGCTGTTCGACGTGGACGGAAAACCGCTGCGGGCCACCTGCGCACTGTCCATCGAGGAGGCGAGCGTCGACCCGGCGGGCCAGAACCCGACGTCCGGCGCGCGCACCGCCCGCAGCACACACACCGTGGTGGCGGGCGACAGCCTGGCCCTGCTGGCCTGGCGGGAGTACGGCGACGCAACGGCCTGGCGGGTCATCGCGGAGGCCAACGACATCGACGACCCGATGGCTCTCGTACCCGGCACCGAACTGGTGGTGCCGGGGCTGCGCGACGCGGGCGCTGAGGAGGACCAGTGACCACAGCCGAGGCGCGGGGCGGCCGGTCGTTCGCGGCCGACCCCGTCATCGAGACGCCCGACGAACTCCCGCAGATCTGGGCCGCCCAGCTGGTGAACTGTGTGGTCGACGAGAACGTGGGCCTGCCGGACGCGGCCGTCCTCACCTTCCGCGACCCCGACCACGAGTTCCTGCAGAAGACGGGCATCACCATCGGCACCCCGCTGAAGGTGTCGGTGGTGACCGTGTCCGGGCAGGCACGCGAGCGGCTGTTCAGCGGTGAGGTGACCGCCCTGGAGCTGGACCGGGACCGCACGGGCTCGTTCACGGTGGTGCGCGCCTACTCCAAGGCGCACCGCCTGCAGCGGGGCCGCAAGGTGGTGGCGTACCGGAACATGACGGCGGCGGCGATCGTCCGCAAGGTGGCCGCCGGGGCCGGGCTGTCCTGCGGAACCGTGCAGGCCGCACCGGTCACCTACCAGCAGCTGTCGCAGGCGAACGTGTCCGACTGGGACTTCCTGCAGTTCCTGGCCAAGGAGAGCGGCGCGCAGGTGCACGTCGACGACAAAGGGCTGCTGCAGTTCACCAAGCCGCAGAAGGCGTCCGGCGCGCCGGCTCCGTCCACCCCGGCCACCCGCAGCCCGATGGTGCTGGAGTACGGGCGCAACCTGCTGGCGCTGCGGGCCTCGCTGTCGGCCGCGGACGGCGCGCAGCAGGTGGAGGTGCGCGGCTGGGACGTCACCACGAAGCGGCCGCTGGTGGCCCGCAAGCCGTCGGTGAACAGCGACACCGTGGTGCCGGGGCTGAGCCCGGCGTTCGCCGCCCGGTTCGGCAAGTCGTCGAAGCTGACCGTCACGGACACCCCGTACCGCACCCAGGCCGAGACGACGGCCGTCGCGGACGCGGTCGCCGACCAGGTCAGCGCCGGATTCGGCGAGTTGGAGGCCCTGGTCGAGGGCAACCCCAAGCTGCGGGCGGGCAAGCCCGTGGCGCTCGGCAACGTCGGGCAGGCCTTCTCCGGGAAGTACACGGCGACGGCGGTGCAGCACGTCCTCGAACCGCACGGCGGATACCGGACGACGGTGTGGGTCAGCGCCAGCCCGGACCGCTCCTTGACGGGCCTGGTGACCGGAGCGAACGCGCCGAGCCGCGGGCCGCGCATGCCCGGTCTGGCGATCGGTGTGGTGACGGACGTACGCGAGCCGGGCGGCGCCGAGTCCGGCGCCGTACGGCTGAAATTCCCCTGGCTGGACGACACGTACGTCACCGACTGGGTGCGCACCGTGCAGTGGGGCGGCAAGGGCGGTGGCGGCGTGGTCAGCCCGGAGGTCAATGACGAGGTCCTGGTCGGCTTCGAACAGGGCCTCCTGGACCACCCGTACGTCATCGGCGGGCTCTACAACGGAGTGGACAAGCCGTCGCCGCACGACGACCCACTGATCGACAAGACCACCGGGAAGGTCAACCGCCGTTCCATCGTGTCGCGTTCGGGGCACCGGATGGAGCTGCTGGACGCGAGGGCACCCGGCCGCTCCGGGGTGCGGCTGATGAGCGCTGACGAACGCCTCGAAGTGTTCCTGGACAACCGGAGGGACCGCATCGAGTTGACCGTGTACGCCGGGAAGGGCCGCCGACAACCCCTCACTTCCGTCCTGCTCGACAAGAAGGGCATCACCCTGGATGCGGGGCGCGGCGACGTGAGTGTGTCGGGCCGGAACGTGGACATCCAGGGCAGGGTCGGGGTGAGGATCGGCGGCCGCACAGTGAGCGTCAACGGCTCGTCGAACGTCACCGTCGACGGCGGTCTGCTGGGCGTCCTCAAGGCCAAGCTCATCCGGATCAACTGACCTCTGTCCCCCCGACCCTCGCAAGGAGCATCCATGCCGGCCGCAGCCCGTACCGGTGACCCCACCAACCACGGCGGTGTGATCGCCACCCCGCCGCCCGGCGCCGCCGCGGCGGTGGCGAGTGTGCTGATCGGGGGCCGACCCGCCGCCGTCGTGGGGAGCGTGCACACCTGCGCCATGCCACCCCACCTGGCCCTGGGACCGGGCAACGTGATCACGCCCGACCCGGCCGCGCTCGTTTCGGGCGAGGTCCTCATCGGCGGGCTGCCGGCCGCGCGGATGCGCGACAAGACCACGTGCGGCGCGATGATCTCGGGCGGCGCCCTGAACGTCCTGATCGGGGGCGTGTGATGAGCGACCGGTTCATCGGCCGCGGCTGGGGGTTCCCGCTGCGGGTCGGACCGACCGGCGGGATCGGCATGGTCGAACGGGAGCGGGAGATCGAGGAGGCCATCCGTCTGGTCCTCGGCACCGCGCCCGGCGAGCGCCCCATGCGCCCCGAGTTCGGCTGCGGCATCCACGACTACGTGTTCGCGCCCGGCGACGGTGCCACCGCCGGACGTATCGCACAGCAGGTGCGCGAAGCCCTGGAGCGGTGGGAGCCGCGCATCGCGGTGGACGACGTGGTGGTCGCCTTCGACGCCGTCGAGGCCGGGACCCTCTACATCGACGTGCACTACACCCTGCGTTCCACCAACGACCGGCGCAACCTGGTCTTTCCCTTCTACACGATCCCCTCCGAGGAGGGGGCCGAGGAATGGGGCGCCGCCTGATGGCCCTGCCCTCCCCCAACCTGGACGACCGGCGGTTCCAGCAGCTCGTCGACGAGGCGAAGCGGTACGTGCAGCAGCGCGCCCCCGAGTGGACCGACCACAACGTCTCCGACCCGGGCGTCACCCTGATCGAGACGTTCGCCTACCTCGTGGACCAGCTGCTGTACCGGCTGAACCGGGTCCCGGACAAGAACTACACCGCCTTCCTGGACCTGCTCGGCATCCGTCTGTTCCCGCCCGCCGCGGCCGTGGCCGATGTCGACTTCTGGCTGTCGGCGCCACAGTCCGACACGGTGACACTGACCCCGGGCACCGAGGTGACCACTGCGGGCGGCGAGGCCGACGAGGCCGTGGTCTTCACGACCACCCACGAACTGCGCATCCTGCCCAGCGAGTTGACCCGCCTGGTGACCGCGACCCGCACCGGTGGGCAGACCGACCGGACCGGGGAGCTCGCCGAGGGCCGCGACATACCCGCCTTCCAGGCCGCACCCCAGCCCGGCGACGCGCTTCTGTTCGGCCTGCCGACGGCGGTGCCGCGGTGCGTGGTCGCGGTACGCCTGGACAGCCGCGTGGAGGGCATCGGAGTCGACCCGCGCCAGCCCCCGCTGGTGTGGGAGGCGTGGGACGGCGGCGGCTGGCAGGTGTGCGAGACCGGCGAGGACTCCACTGGCGGCCTGAACCGGCCCGGCGAGGTCATCCTGTACGTTCCGGCCGGGCACACGGCGTCGGTGATCGGCGGCACCCGGGCCGGCTGGCTGCGCTGCAGGGTCACCGAGGCGGAGCCCGGCCAGCCGTTCTACTCGGAGTCCCCGACGGTGCGCGAGGCGGCGGTGTTCACCGTGGGCGGCACCATGACCGTCGAGCACGCCGAGAGCGAGACCGACGTGCCGCTCGGCACATCGGAGGGCGTCGGAGGGCAGACGTTCCGGCTCGGCCGTCCGCCCGTCCTCCTCGACAGGGAGCCCCCCGTGGTCGAGGTGTCCTCGGCCGAGGGCTGGCAGCGCTGGGACGTGGTCGAGCACTTCGGCCGCTCGGGCCCGGCCGACCGTCATGTCCAAGTGGACGCCGTCACCGGCGAGTTCACGTTTCCGCCGACGCTGCGCGAACCGGACGGCACACTGCGGCAGTGCGGCGCCGTGCCGCCCAAGGGCGCCCAGATCCGGGTGGCCCGCTACCGCACCGGCGGCGGCCCGGCGGGCAACGTCGCCCGCGGCGCGATTTCCGTACTGCGCAGCTCCGTCCCCTACGTCGCACGCGTCGTCAACCGGGAGGCGGCGAGCGGGGGCGTCGCCGGCGAGACGATCGCCAACGCCAAACTGCGGGCGCCGGACGCACTGCGCATGCAGGAACGCGCCGTCACCGCCGAGGACTACGAGATCATCGCCCGCCAGGCAGCACCCTCGGTACGCCGGGTTCGCTGCCTGCCCGCCGCGGAGGGCGCGGGCGCGGTCCGGGTGCTGGTGGTGCCGGACGCGGTGGCGGACGAGGGCGACGACCGCCTCCGCTTCGAGCAGCTGATTCCGTCCGACCAGGTCCTCCGGGCGATCACCACGAGCCTCGACGAACGCCGCCTGATCGGCACCCGCCTGGTCGTCGAGCCGCCGGCCTACCAGGGCGTCACCGTGGTCGCCAGGCTCGCGGCGGCCCCCGCCGACACCGACCGCGTCCGCGACGCGGCCCTGGCCGCTCTGTTCCGCCACCTCAACCCGCTGGTCGGCGGCCCGGACGGCACCGGCTGGCCCTTCGGACGACCGGTCCAGTACGGCGACGTCTTCGGTGTCCTCCAACGCGCCACCGGCAACGCGCTGGTCGAGGAGATCCTGCTGTTCCCCGCCGACCCGATCACCGGGCGACGCGGCGCACCGACGGACCGCGTCGACGTGGCGGCGGGCGCGCTGGTCTTCTCGTACCAGCACCAGGTGGTCGTCACGGCCGTGGAGCCGGAGGCCCGGGGATGAGCCGCGCGGCCGTACCGGGTCTGCCGAGCCGTTACCCGATCGGTGAGCAACTGCCCGCGCTGTACGCCGAGGACGACTTCGCGCAGCGCTTCACCGGCGGACTCGACACCGTCCTCGCCCCGGTGTTCGCGACCCTCGACAATCTGCCCGCCTATCTCGACCCCCGGGTGACCCCGGCCGACTTCCTGGCCTGGCTGGCGTCCTGGGTGGGCGCCGCCGACGACCCGCAGTGGCCCGTGGAGCGGCGGCGCGAGGCGGTCGCCCGCGCGGTGGAGCTGCACCGGTGGCGCGGTACCCGGCGCGGCCTGGCCGAGGCTCTGCGGCTCTCGCTCGGCGTGCACACCGAGGTCACCGGGGACGGCGGCGCGGTGTGGTCGAGCACCCCCGGCGCCGACCTGCCGCCGGAGCCCCCCGCCGAGGTCCTGGTCCGGGTGTGGCCGGACCGCGAGGCCCGGGTGGACCCGGCCAGGGTCCACGAGGTCGTCAGGGCCATGTGCCCGGTGCACGCCGTCTGCCGGGTGGAACTCCTGCCCGGCCCGCCCACCGACGAAGGGAGGTGACGCCATGCGCGCCTGTCCCGCGTGTGGGGCGTCCAACGGCCCCACGGACGACTTCTGCGGCAACTGCGGCACGTACCTGGGGTGGTCGGACGGTACGGCGGCTTCGGACACGGCGACTTCGAGTGCGTCGTCTTCGGGCACGCCCGCGGCGCCGTCGGCCGCCGGTACGCCCGCGGATCCGTCGGCCCCCGACACGTCCTCGGCACCGTCGGCCCCGAGCCCACCTGCCGAACCTCCGGCCGCACCGGAGGCCTCACAGCCCGACGCCGCCCCGTCGGCGCCCTCGTCGCCCCCGGCCGAGGCGCCGGCGTCCGCCGCGCCCGCCCGGAGCACGTCGTTGCGCACCCGGCTGACCGGTCGCGGCCGCGGCGAGGCGCGGGGGGCGAGCACGGCGCCTGCCGCGGGCTCACGATCCGGCGACGGCGACGGCGACAGCGAGGGCTCCGGGACCGTCTCCGGCCAGGACGGGACCACAAGCCCCGCACCCCGGCCCGGCCCCGACGACGCCGGGGCCTCCGCTCCCGCCTCCCGCCCGACCACCCGCGAGGCCTCCCGCGCCGACGAAGCCGCCGCCAAGGGCGCGGCGGCCGCGGCCCCCGCCCCCCGCCCAGCTCCGGCCACCCCACCCGCTCCGGCCCCTCGGAACTCGCCGGGCCCCCGGCCCCCGGCCGCCCCTACCCCCGACACGCCGAGTCCCGCCCCCATTCAGCCCGTACGCCCCGCAAAGCCGGTGGCCCCCCGCCCGGTTGTACGCCCCGCAGAGGTCTCCGACGAAGTGGCAGGCGCGCCCTGCCCCTCTTGTGGCACCCCCAACCCGCCCGACCGTCGGTTCTGCCGGCGTTGCGCGACCGCGCTGAACCCCGCCCCGAAGCCCGAACCGCTGCCCTGGTGGCGGACCGTGTGGCCGTTCCGCCGTCGGGTGCGGGCGAGTTCGGGCAGGGCGGTGCGGCTCGTGGTGATCCTGGCCGTGGTGGTGGCGCTGTGCGCCGGCGCTCTCCTGCTGCTGCCCGCCGGACGCGCCCTGTTCGAGGACACCCGGGACAAACTGGGCAAGCCCAAGCCCATCACCCCGGTGGACATCAAGGCGAGCGCCGAGTCCCCCCGGCACCCGGCGAAGAACAGCACCGACGGACTGAGCAACAGCTACTGGGGCGCACCCGGGCCCGGCGCCTCGGTGACGTACACCTTCCGCAAGCCGTTCCGCCTGGTCGCCCTGATCATCACCAACGGCCCGTCCAAGGACCCGGAGGCCTACACCGGCGAGGCACGCGCACTCCAGATGGACCTGGAGGTGAGGGCGCAGGACGGCGAGCGGCAGCACAAGCAGCTCACCCTCAGCGACAAACCCGGCCCGCAGACGATCAACACCGCCATCAGCGACGTGACGACGGTACGCCTGGTCCTACGCTCGCCCGTGGGACTGACCTCGGGCCGTCAACTGGCCCTGGCGGAGGTGGAGTTCTTCCAGCGCGGCTGACGCGACGCCGACCGCGACCGTTCTACGACGGCTGACCCGGCTGATCCCCCGATCCACCCGCAGGCCGGCGGGCGCGGCTCCGGCGGTCGTACGCCGCCTGGGCGGCCGCCCGCAGCCGTACACAGAAGGCGTTGTCCTGGCCGGTCTGCTGCCTTGTCCCAGCCGACCAGCCGACCAGCCGACCAGCCGCTCCTTCTGCCCGGCGCTCCGGACTGCACCAGTTGCATCACCGGGCTGCCGCCGACGCCTGATGCGCCGCGACACGACGTGTGCCTTCCCACGAGGTCGGTGGAGACTCAATTTCGAGTCGAGCTCCCTGGAGCGCGATCAGCAGCCGAAGAAGTGGTGGGCCGGGGTCCTGACCTGGGCCATGCAATCGATCAACGCTGCGACCTGCGGCTCAGCTGTCGATGGTGGTCAGCGTTGGTTGTCATTGAGCACCCCAGCACGGCCCAGAGACGGCCCGAGGGTGATGCCTGGGTGAGACAAAGGCAACGCGGGGCGGTATGCGTCATCGTCCCCGGTGCGGGTATATGCGCGTGATGTGAATGGGGTAGTGAGGGTGGCCGTGATGGAATCAGTCCCTGTGGGGGAGGACGGCACCACACCGGGTGAAAGGGTCATCCAGACCACGGTGGCCCTGGACGGGACCGGCACGGTCATCGCCGAGGCCCGTCATCTGGCTGCCGATTTCCTCACCCGTGTCCAGGCCCAGCACGGCCTGCCGGTCTCGCGGCGCGCCATGGACCTGACCCAGCTGGTGGTGAGCGAACTGGTCACCAACGCCGTCAAGTACGCTCCGGGGCCGGTGCTGCTGGACCTGCGGATTGCCGGTGACCTGGTCGAGGTCGTGGTGTGGGACTCCGACCCGGTGCTGCCCATGGCGCGGACCGGGAATGCCGGCCGAGTGGGCCAGCACGGCCTGGAGATCGTCATGGCGGTCTGCCAGGGCTTCCAAGCGCAGCGGGAGCCGGTCGGCAAACGCATCACCGCGCGCATCGCCCTGCTGGACGACCCGGGCGGTGCGGTCGCCGGGCGCCGCCCCCTTTAGGGCTGCGCACCCACCCCCTCACAGCCTTCTGATCCGTGGCTGTAGAGAGAGATCGATCGACTGAGGTCGCAGGGGCCCTCGCGAGGTCCCCCGGAGACGCTGCTGGTCGAGGTCGGTTGCCGGGGTTGCTGTACTTCGCTGCTGTCCTGCAACTCCCTTGCTGCCAGGCCACTGTCCATGCACCCGCCGGCTTGCCTGGCGGAGTGAGACCGGTCCAACCGTGTGCGCTATCGTCCGGATGCTTGTTCCCGTTCACTTCGCAGGGAGCTTCATGCGCCTCAAGAAGGTCTCGCTCACGGCGGCGATATCCGTCCTCGCCGGGCTGACCACCACCCTTGTCGGCCTCAGCAGTAATGCCTGGGCCGATACCGCAGTGCCACTGTCGCTGCCCCACTACTCGCACATGCTGGTCGACCCGGCTCACCAGCACCTGTTCTTCAGCAGTGGCGTCGGTAACAGCACCATCCTGGTGACCGACTACGACGGCGTCACTGTCCGCACCATCGACAACGAGCCCGGGGCGATCGGCCTGGCTCTGTCCCCCGACGGCAGCACCGTCTATGCAGCGCTCTACAACGGCGACGCCATCTCGGCCATCGACACCACATCGCTGAACGAGGCCCACCGCTACAGCACCGGCGCCGGCAGCAAGCCTCGGAGCGTCGCCTACACCGGCGGCAAGGTCTGGTTCGGCTACGGCGGAGCAGCCGAGGGGAACATCGGGTCGATCGACACCAGTAGCGACCCGGCGAACGTCACCCTCAACACCGCCGGCGGGTGGTACAGCGCGCCGACGCTGGCCGCCGACCCATCGGCGCCGGGGACGCTCCTCGCCGCTGACCAGGACACCAGCCCGCCTTATCTGACGCGCTACGACGTGTCCTCGGGCACTCCGGTTGTCGGCGTGCGCCGTTGGCTGCAGGACTCGTCCGACGTGAGGGACATGCAGATCACACCGGACGGGCAGGACGTGGTGCTGGCGACCGGAGCGCCTTACTACCACCAGGTCTTCAAGCTCTCCGACCTCTCGGCAGACGGCACCTACCCCAGCACGTCCTACCCGAACTCGGTGGCGATCGCGCCGGACGGCGCTGTCGCGGCAGGCAGCAACGCGTCCTACGACAAGGACGTCTACGTCTACCAGGCCCACCAGTCGTCCCCGATCAACACGTACGACTTCGGATCCGGCGGCACGCTGGCCAGTTCCGGGCTCGCCTGGGCCCCGGACGAAAGCCGGCTCTTCGCCGTCACGGCCGACGTCTACGGCGCCAACCCCACCCTGCACGTCCTGTCCAACCCCGAGGCGACCGCCTCCGCGCTCACCCTGGCCGGACCGGCCACGACTGTCCCGACCCGGCAGCTCAGCCTGACCGGATCGCTCACCTCGGCGAACCCGATTCCCGCTGGGCAGCAGATCAAGGTGACCCGGGTCGACTCGGCGCACCCAGACGGCATCGCTCTACCGGACGCCGTCACGGGTGCCAACGGCGGATTCACCGTCACGGACACCCCGACAACGGAGGGGACAACCACCTACCGGGTCTCGTACGTCGGCGACTCCAAGCACCTGTCCGCGAACGCCTCGTACAGCGTCCAGGTGGCCAAGCCGGCCTCCACGATGACCTTGACCGCCCCGGCCACCTCGACCCGCACGGCGCAGCTCACCCTCACCGGCAAGCTGGCCAACGGACCGTACACCGCCGGCGAGACGGTCCAGCTCACCAAGAAGGACCTGGCCCACTCCACCGGCTACAGCATCGGCACGGCCACGGTGGGTACGGACGGCAGCTTCACCCTCCACGACACCCCCGCCATCGGCGGCAACAACACCTACACGGTGAGCTACCCGGGCGACGACACCCACAAGGGCTCCACCGCATCGGCGACCGTCCAGGTCTCGCGCACGGCCTCGGCCCTGACGGTGACCACCAACGCCTCGACGTACTCCTACGGCGCGACGGCCACGGCCACTGCGCACCTCGGCACCACCTACAACGGCCGTACCGTCTCGATCTACGCGCAGCCCTACGGGGGCACCAAGACGCTGGTCAAGACCGGCACTGTGGACAGCCACGGGAACCTGGTGGCGAGCTACAAGCTCACCCGGAACACCGTCTTCAGCGCAGTCTTCGCCGGTGACTACCGCTACGCCCCCGCCAATGCCACCCGGACCGTGTATGACCGCGTCAAGGTGGCCGAAACGCTGAGCGGGTACTACACCAGTACCTACTACGGGAGCACCCTTTACCGGGTCTACCACCACACGGCCAAGGAGCAGCTCAACGTCGCGGTCACGCCCAACAAGGCCGGGCAGTGCGTGTACTACCGGGTGCAGCAGTACTACAGCGGCGCCTGGCACACGCTGACCACCTCGCCCTGTTTCGCCCTCGGCTCCGCAAGCACCGGCGCTGGATCGGCGAGCGTGAGCAATGCGATCAACGGCAAGTTCCGCATGGCCGCTGAGTACGTTCACAGCAGCAAGGACAACACCAATGTCAGCACCTGGGGTGCCTGGCAGTACTTCACCGTCAGGAGCTGAGCCGCAATCCTGACAGCTCGACCGTAAGACGACGAAGGGCCCGCCCGACCGGCGGGCCCTTCGTGCACCCTTGGTCGCGGAGCGGGGTCACGGCGTGGCGTTCTCCGGGCGCTCTGGGCCCGCGGTGTCTGGACCGGTCCAGCGCGCGTGGTCGGGCATCCGACTGGGCCGGTCACCGCACTCAGAAGAACAAGTTCTGAAACCGCAAGCCCGTGATCTGCGGCTCCGTCAGTGGTCAACCTTCTGACCAGCGGCGGAGCCGTCGACTTTTGTCAGCGTTGGTTGTCGTTCAGCAGGAAGGTTCGGGCGCTGACCTGGGTGAACGTCCAGCTTGCGACCCCTTCGCGTTGGGCTGATTCACCGTGATTCCCCGCTGTTCCCCGCTCGATCTGGTGCGCTTGTGGTGCGGCCGTGGGGCGCACGCGTGGCCGCCTGTCGGAGACCGGTGAGGGGGGCACCCGGAGTCGTCCGGGCGCCCTGGACTTGTGCAGGCCCGTTCTAGTGGCCGACGGTGAGTGACCAGCGGACGGTGGAGGGGGCGGTCACCTCTACGGTTGCCCCGTTCCGCGGTGTGGCGAGGCGCAGTTCGTTGTAGGTGCTGCTGACCTCCTCGGCCACGCAGGTCAGCGGGAAGGTGAGGTTCATGGGTCTCACCTTCACCGTCAAGGTGCCCTTGCCCTGGCAGTTCACCAGTACTGAGAGTGGCTCGGCGGCGATTTTCCCGAGTTCCATCTGACGGTTCCCCTTAGCCGAGGCCACGCGGACCAGCGGCTCGCCAGATGGAAGCTTGGGTGCTTCGGTGACGCTCTCGCCTTCGATGTGTTCGGCGCGGCCCGTGGCCTTGTCCGGTGTAGTGGTCGCACGGGGGGTACTGGTCGCGGTCGTGCTGTGGATCGGGCCCTTGGCGTGGTCAGTGCCGGTGCAGCCGGCCAGTGCGAGGCCGGTGAGCGCGACGCACACCGCGCGGATGCCATGGCGCCCCGAGCGCCACGGGATGGGCGGCATCACTGTTCCCACAGGTACCAGCCAACCCGGTAGGGGGTATAGCTGGTGATCGTCTTGTGGGTCGAGGAGCTGCAGTTGCTGTAGAGGGTGTAGCTGACGCCGGTGTGCTTCAGCCGGTAGACGCCGTACTTGGCGTGCTCATCCGGCAGGCCATTGCCCTCACTCGGAACGTCGGTGACATCCTCCTCAGGCACCGCCGGTGGCGCGGTGTTGATCTGGGTATCGTCCACCGGGACCGGATCGGTGGCCGTGGCGGCCGCAGCCGGAGCCGCCACGCCCGCGCACAGCAGAGCCGACACAGCTAAAGGCACCAGGACCGCTTTCGAACGGATGCTCACAAAGCATCCTTCCTGCTAGCGCCGCCCTCGCTGCGCGGCCGAATACGTGCAGGCTATGTGCGTGGCGTCGCTACAGCAATGCGCTCAGTAAGGTTCTGAGGGGGGCTTGAGGAATCAGACCAACGCGCCTCCGTCAGCCCCGGCGGCGGGTCGTCCCGCGGACCTGGCCGCCGCCTGCGCCATCACGGCGCGTCGCCAAGCGCGGCGTCGAACTAGGCCCCGGACCATGATCGGTCCGGGGCCTTTTGGTTGGTGCCCCCGAACCTGCGACACCCGCTTTAGGAGTTCGATCAGGGTTTCTGTGGACTCGGCATCTTGCTGCCGCGCGCTGTATGCCGGTTGTCCGGGAGGTATGCCGATGTCTGAGGTTGTTGATGTCAACGATGGATGTCAGGCATTGGTTCGATGACCGTGGCGGACGCGTGCTCGTTGGCCGTCTCGGTACCCCCTTGCCGTCCCGATGCGCCGTCCTGCGAGAGTGGTCCCGTGCTGCTGGATCCTGAGAAGACTCTGTTCGTCCGTGGTGCCACGCCCGTGCTCCTGCTGGCCGACGCGCCTGTCCACGATGTCCTGCCGCTCCTGAGCGCGCCGGACGGGGCGGTGCCCCTGTGCGAGGGCTGGAACATCGTTCCCCGACTCACCCTGTGCGTCGTAGACGGACCTGGAGATCACGGGCTCGTCGTCCCCGCTCTCGCCGCGCCGGTGGTGGGCGGAGCCGACAACGGTACGGCACCGAGCGACATGGGCGACTGGTGCGCGGACGCCGAGCAGGCCGGCGGAGCAGTCGTTCTGTCTTTGGACCACCTGCCTGAGGCACTCGACTGGTCTGCCCTGTTGTCCTCGGGCACTGCCCGCGGCGGCTTCATGCCTGCGCTGGCCTGACCGAGGAGCGTCGGACTCGCGAAGCAGCATTACGCCTGCTGGCTTTGCCAGCCTTGAACTCTGAACTGCTTCGTCCCGAAGCAACTTGGGCGGGGCTGCTGCCTTGGGCTTGTACGCCCCGTGGGGAAGTGACATCCGCTTTGAGAGTTCGATCTGACCGCCTGTCCGCCCGTGCTGCGCGGGGCGGCCGTGGCCGTGTCAGACCGCACCGCGCCGCCGCTGTCCGCGGTCGTTGATATCAGGCATGGATATCACCTCACGCCGGCTGGGGTCACTTGCGCCGCTTGTGTGTCTTCGCCTTGCGTTCGGCTTCCTTGCGCTTCTCGATGGTGTACGACGACCACTCGCCACGGTTCAGGTTGCATCGCGACGCACCGACCATCGCCAGCCGCCGGCACCGAGTGCCCTTCTCCGTGAGCGCTCCACACCTGGACTGCGTACGAGCCACGTCTCCCACCCCCGGTCTCGACCGTCGTGCGGACCAGTGCAGGATTGCCGGGCACATGTCCTCTGTGGAAGGCGCACTGCTCCGCGCAGCGGTGCACGGCGGCCCAAGGAGGTTGCTCGGGGGTGCACGCTTTCCAACTGTGGTGGTGGGGTCTTGGGCATCGTTCGGAGCCGTTCACCTGGGTTCATGGGCGGATGGCCACTGGCGTGGGGACGGCTCCGGGTCCTGTCTGAATGACCGTGAACGGGGCTGAATGAGACGGAAACTGAGACGGCCGCGCTCCTCCGCAGCATGGGAGACGGCCCGCGGCCGGCTGCCGAAGTCACCGTCATTCGTGGAGCTAAGCCACCTTGGGGCGCGCCGCACGCACGCCTGAGGCGGGCTCCTGTGCATCGTCGAGTAGGAAGATCTCGTTTTCCCTGAAGTCTGGGGCCTGGAAGGGGTTTGTCGTCGGAGGCGGCGACGCTGCAGTGGAGCAGCGGGGTTGCTTTTCCAGAGCGGAGAACAGCGACGTCGGATCGATGAGAGGTCTCTCTTTCGTTACAGGTCCCTAATGGGGCCTGGAGTGCCGTGACCGGGCACAGTGGTCCTACAGCTTGGTCATCTTGGCGTACGGGCTCAAGATCCGCATTTGCGCCGAGCCGAAATCCACCAGCGCCGCGGCTCCGCCTTCGATGCTGATTACCCGGCCGAGACCGTGCACGTCATGTGTAACCTGGTCGCCCGTGGCGAAGTGCTTGGGAGCCGGTGTGACCGGGGCCTTGAAGGGGCTGGTAGGCAAGTGACGCTTCGGTGCAGCAGGCTTTGTCATGACTCATTATGAGCCTACGTGTATCCCGCTCGCTGTGGCCGTCGACACAGATCCGGACGAGAGCAACCGCGTCATGCCACTGACCTGCGGTTTCGAGACTTGGTGAGGCGAAACTCGGCCGCAGGCCCCTTCGCTGACCGTGGCTGATCTCTGTACTTGGCACGGTTGGGGCACGAACCTCAGTCGACGACAGTCAGCCCCCATGGTGAGTGCGCCGACCGATCAGGCGCGCGGGCGCTCCAGCCACGCCCACCGGCTGCAGTCAGCTACCGAAGCTGAGATGATCTACGGGTGGTTGATCGGCTGACCTGGGCAGAACGTGTAGCCGCGTGCTCGCTGGCATGAGGGGCCGTGATTGACCCGGAGCGCATCAATGCGGGGATCGTGGCGTACCTCTGAGCACGCCTACGTGGCCCTCGGCCTGCGCAAGGCTGGTCGACGCCTCCTTGAACACGACGGTGCCCCCGTACTCGTCACCCGGACGAGCAGGGGGCACCCTCATGCGCGGCGGAATCAGGCCCGAGAGGCCCTACGGCGTCGCAGCGCCAAGTAACCACCCGCAGCCACCAGCGCTGCCGCGACGCCCGAGAGCAGGCCCACCGGGGCGCTGCTACCGGTCTCGGCCAGATCGCCGCCGCCCTGCGCGGACGGGGATGCGGCAGCCGACGGGGCCGTCCCGCCCTCGCCGGAGGAGGCACTCGGCGCCGCGGTCGCATCGGCCGGGCCCGAGGGCGCGGTCGAAGCTGCCGGGCCCGAAGGCGAGGACGACTCCGGCGAGGAGGGGGACACCGAGGCGGACGGCGGCGTACCGCCACCACCCTCGGAGCCCTTGCAGTCCGTCCAGAACACCTTGTGCTTGGCGGACCCCTTCTCTCCGTCGAAGTTCCAGAACAGCTTGTAGTGCCCGTCGGGCAGGGACACGTCCGCCGTACGGCCGTGGCCCCCGGCATCCAGAGTGATGGCACCGGACTTCACGGTCTCGCCCTTGGTGGCGGCGGTCGGGGCCCAGGCCTCGATGTGCCAGTCGACCTTCTGGACCGCGTCGAAGCCGAAGGCGTCGAGGTAGAACGTGCAGACGTGCGGCTCGTTGCGGCGCAGCTCCTCGCCTGTCTTGGCGTCGTGGATCTTCACCGTCCCGTTGTCACCGGGAGCGGTGGCGTGAGCGGCCGGTGCGAGGAGCAGCACGGCCGTAACGCCGGCGGTGAGCGCGCCGACGCGGATGTGAGTACGCATGGGGCAGGTCCATCTTCGTGGTACGAGTGGGAAGATGTGGAGGGGGCAGCTCAGCATCCGGCCCGACATGGCGGCGGATCAAGCACGGGCAGACAACGAATGGATCTACTGCCGACATGGGCTCAACGGGCTCCGTCGCGCTGCTGGACGAGGCGGAAGCCTTCCACCGCCGCTTCAACGTCTTCCCCACCGAGGCCGCATTCGTCGCCGTCGCAGCGAGGTCTGCGGAAACCGCCCAACACCCGTGCGTCTTCGCCACCTTCACCGCCCCGTCCTTCGGCCCCGTCCACAACCGCCCCGGCGGCGGCCGGTGCCGCTGCGGACGCCTCCACCCCGACGACGACCCCGCCCTCGGCACGCCCCTGGACCCGGACCGCTACGACTACCGCGCGGCCGTCCTGTGGAACGCGCACGCCGGGGCACTGTGGGCCCGCTTCACCACCTACCTGCGCCACACCTCGCCTCCCGCGCGGGCCTCACCCGCACGGCACGGCCACCCTGCTCACGGCGGCAGGAGTCGCGCCGCGGGTCGTGATGGAGATCCTGGGACACTCGCAGATCAGCATCACCATGGACGTCTACACCCACGTCGTGCAGGACACCCAGCGCGAGGCCATGAGCCACATGGACCGACTGCTCAGGCGGCGCCCTGGTCGCCAGTGACCGTCCTCGTTGATGAAGCTCCTATAGACCGTCAAGTGTTCTGTGTGAGTGGTCTCGGTGTGTGGCGGGGACTGGTGAGGTGCTTGTAGACCTCGCGGGCGATGAACCGTTTGAGGCAGCGGAGGATGTCCTTCTTGGACATGCCTTCGGAGGTGCGGCGGGCGACGTAGTTCTGCGTTCGTTGGTCGTAGCGCATGCGGACCAGCGCGATCATGTGGAGTGCGTGGTTGGCCCGGCGGTCGCCGCCGCGGTTGAGGCGGTGCCGGTTGGTGCGGCCCGAGCTGGCCTGGATGGGGGCTGCCGCGCACAGGTGCGCGAACGATGCTTCCGAGGCGAGTCGCTCGGGGTTGTCGCCGGCTGTGATCAGCAGCTGCGCGGCGGTCTCGACGCCTACTCCGGACAGTGCCACCAGCGAGGGTGCCGCTTCGACCACCAGCGACTTCAGCTCGGCATCGGCGTCGGCGATCTCCTCGGTGAGGTATTGGTGGCGGCGGGCCAGGCGCCGCAGGGCGATCCTGACCGCGCAGGACGGATCGCGGGTGTCCGCGCCGGGCCGGGACCGTGACAGCTGCTTGATCAGCTCGGCGGGGGCCAGTGTGCGCAGCCGCTCACGGACCTCGCCGGGCGCGGTGATGATGAGGGTGCGGATCTGGTTGATGATCTGTGTGCGGGCCTTGACGGCCGAGCGGCGGACCACTCGCAGGGCGCGGATGGCCTCCACGATGCCGTCGTGGGTCTTGGGGGTCCCGCTGGCCCGGCCGGAGAGTACGGCTGTCGCCGCGGCGAAGGCGTCTACAGGGTCGGACTTGCCATTGGCCCTGCGGGCTCGTCGGTCAGGGCGGTCCACCTCGATCACGGTCACCTGGTTTGCCCGCAGCAGCCGGGCGAGTTCGCAGCCGTAGGCGCCGGTGCCCTCAATGCCGACGGCCATGACCTCGCCGTGCGAGCGGAGCCACCGCAGTAGCCGACGGTAGCCGTTGTGAGTGGTGGGAAACGCCTCGGTGGCCAGGTGCCGGCCGATGGAGTCGATCACTGCGGCCTGGTGGAAGTCGGTGTGGGTGTCGACGCCGCCGAT
>NZ_JBSFNN010000091.1:0-25881 GCF_053587115.1 Streptomyces sp. NPDC003697 | reverse complement strand
CCCTCTCGGGCTTTCCTCCGGGCGCTTCCCTTCGGTGTTTCCGACTCTATCAGATCTTCCCGATCCGATTTCCTCGGCGCTTTCCAGGTTCCCGCTTCCGCGTTTCCCTTTCCGGCGGATCCGACTTTATCAGAAATTTTCAGCCGGTCAGACCGGCCATTGTTTCCGATTCATCGGGGGTGACTTCTCGAGAATCGTCGTTCCCGGAAGCAGATAGATGTTCACTGTTGCCGGCCGGACCATGTCGGTCCTCCAGGCAACTGTTCGAATCTACCTCCCCTTCCGCTCCGTGTCAACGGCTCCGGTGGGGCGAAGAGGACAGTAGCAGCTCGGGGGGCCTGAACGCACATCAGGCGGCGGTGGGCACACCGGCGCTTCGCTCGGCCGCCTGAAGATCACCCGTTTCGCCCGCCCGGACGGCACGGCCGCCGAGGACGTAGACGTACGCGAGGAAGGCCAGCTCCGCGACGGCGCCCACGGCCATGCGCGCCCAGGTGGGCAGGCCGGACGGCGTGACGAAGCCTTCGATCGCGCCGGAGACGAAGAGGACCAGGGCGAGTCCGATCGCCATGCCCACCGCCGCCCGGCCCTCCTCCGCGAGCGCGGTGCGCCGGGATCGGGGGCCGGGGTCGACGACGGTCCAGCCCAGACGCAGGCCCGTACCGGCGGCGACGAACACCGCGGTGAGCTCCAGCAGGCCGTGCGGCAGCACGAGCCCGAGAAAGGTGTCGAGCCGGCCGGCGGACGACATGAGTCCGGCGCCCACTCCCAGGTTGAGCATGTTCTCGAACAGGATCCACAGCACCGGCAGGCCGAGGAAGACGCCCAGGACCAGGCACATGGCCGCGGCCTGGGCGTTGTTCGTCCACACCTGGGCGGCGAACGACGCCGCGGGGTGGCTCGAGTAGTAGGTCTCGTACTCGCCGCCGGGCCGGGTGAGGTCCCGCAGTTCGCTCGGGGTGGCGATCGCGGCCTGCACCTCGGGATGGGCGCCGATCCACCACCCCAGGAGCGCGGCCACCGCGGTGCTCAGCAGCGCGGTCGGCACCCACCAGTGGCGCGAGCGGTACACCGCGGCCGGGAAACCCGCCACGAGGAAGCGGACCACGTCCCGCCAGCCGGCGCGGCGGGTTCCCGTGACCGCGCTGCGCGCGCGGGCGACGAGCTGGCTGAGCCGTCCCGTCAGCTGGGGGTCCGGGGCGGCCGACTGGATCAGGGAGAGGTGTGTGGTGGCACGTTGGTAGAGGGCGACGAGTTCGTCGGCCTCCGCCCCGGTGAGGCGGCGCCGGCGGCGGAGCAGTGCTTCCAGACGGTCCCACTCGGCGCGGTGGGCGGAGACGAAGACGTCGAGGTCCATCGGGTCTGCCTGCTCCTCGGCTGGTCGTTCGACTGCTCGACGTAGGTGTCAGCTTGTCGTACTGCGGCGCGAATGTGCTCAGCTTGGCAGACTGACGGTTCTCGGGGCAGGTCAGGGGAAGGGACGGCGGACGTGAGTGAGCTGGTGACGGGCGAGGCGGTGGCGCTGGAGCTGCGCCCCGCGAGGCTGCCCAGCAGGGCGCTGGCCGTGCTCATCGACCTGGCCGCGGTGATGGTGGTGTACGTCGGGGTCAGCATCGGTCTGGTGTTCGCCTCCGCCTCCCTGGACGAGGCGGCGCGGGCCGCGGTCGCGATCGCGGCGTTCCTTCTGGTGCTCGTGGGCGGGCCGATCGCGGTGGAGACACTCAGTCACGGGCGGTCCCTCGGCAAGCTGGCCCTGGGACTGCGCGTGGTGCGGGACGACGGCGGGCCGATCCGGTTCCGGCACGCGCTGGTGCGCGGGGCGATCGGCGTGGTCGAGATCCTGATGACGTTCGGGGTCGTGGCTTGTGTCGCCTCGCTGGTGTCGGCGCGGGGGCGCCGGCTCGGTGACGTGTTCGCGGGCACGCTGGTCGTGCGGGAGCGGGTGGCGTCCGGGCGGCTGGACTTCGTGCCCCCGCCGCCGCCCTGGCTGGTGGGACGTTTCTCCGAGCTCGACCTCTCGGCGGTGCCCGACGGGCTGTGGCTGGCCGTGCGGCAGTACCTGACGCGCATGCACCAGCTGGATCCGCAGGTCGGCTGGGCCATGGCGCAGCGGCTCGCCGCCGACGTCGTGGCCCGCACCGGTGCGCCGGCTCCGCCCGGAGTCCCGCCGGCCATGTACCTGGCGGCGGTGGTGGACGAGCGGCGGACCCGCGAGGCCCGGCGCGCCTTCGGTGGCGGGTTCGCGGGCGGCGGGCTCGTCGGTGCGGACGGCGGGGCGGGCGTGGGCGGTGCCGCGGCACACGCCGGGCAGGAGCGCGCCGGGCAGGAACCCTCCGGTGCCCCGGCGCACGGTGCGGCCGAGGCCCGTGGCTGGTCCGCCCCCCACGGCTGGACGATGCCGTCGCCGCCGGACTCGTCGGCCGGGGGACCGTCCGAGTCGCCGTTTCCGGCCTCGGAGCGGTCCGGGTCCTCGGGCGCGGAGGCGCTGCGGCCCGAGGTGCCGCTCCGGGCGCCGGCGCCGGCCGCCCCGGCCGGCGTGCCCGAGGACGCGGCGCGGACCGGGCGGCCGGCCACCGGCTTCGTGCCCCCGGCCTAGGCCTCCCTCGGACGTCTCACCCCTCCCGGCGGCCCCGCTGCCAACAGGTCAGGGGCCGAACACGGACGGCGGTGACTCCAGGTCCTCCAGCTCGACTCCGGGAGCGGCCAGGACCACGTCCCCGGCGATGTGCACGGCGTGCCGCTCTCCGGTGTCGAGCTCCGTGACCTGGTACTCGTCCACGGTCAGGGGGCCGTTGTCAGTGTCGTGTGTTTCGCTGTGGACCAGTGCCCAGGACTGGTCCACGGTGCGGGGGGCGAGGACCGGGTCGGTGAGGGCGACGAGGCGTACCCGGGTGGCGGAGGACGAGGGGGTGAGGCGCAGCAGACGGGCGGTGGCGACGAGGAACGCGGGGGAGGTGCCGGTGAAGGCGTGGGCGCGCACATTGCCTTCGGTGGCATGGGTGCCGGTGGGGTCGGTACGGACCCAGGTGACGCCGTCGATCGCGGCGCCCCGTACCTGCCAGCTCCCGCTGTGCAGTTCCAGGCGGATCGGGCGGCCCAGGTCGTCGATGGCGAGGTCGACGGAGCCGCGGTGCTCGCCGGACACGGTGGTCACCTGGGAGACGTAGCGCCAGCCGGACGGGCCGGGGGCGCAGTGGAAGTGTTCTTCGGCGAAGGGGGTGTGATCGTGCGGATCGTGGAGCGCATAACGGCCGCGGGGCATGGGTGTCCTGGGTGGTGACGGGCTGGTCGGGCCGCCTCGGTGAGCCGGTTCGGCGCGCGTGACGGCCGCTGCGGCCAAAGGGGCAGGCCCCCGACACGGGGGTGCGGGGGCCTGCCTCGGCGGACTCGGTGCCTCCCGCCGCGCGGCGACGCACGCGGTGGGAGGCGACGCGGGCGCGGCTCAGTAGCGGTAGTGGTCCGACTTGAACGGGCCCTCGACGTCCACACCGATGTACGCGGCCTGCTCGGGGCGGAGCTTGGTGAGCTTCACGCCGAGCGCGTCCAGGTGGAGGCGGGCGACCTTCTCGTCGAGGTGCTTGGGCAGCACGTAGACGCCGGTCGGGTACGCGTCGGGCTTGGTGAACAGCTCGATCTGGGCCAGGGTCTGGTCCGCGAAGGAGTTGGACATCACGAACGACGGGTGACCGGTGGCGTTGCCCAGGTTCAGCAGGCGGCCCTCGGACAGCACGATGATCTTCTTGCCGTCCGGGAAGGTCCAGGTGTGGACCTGCGGCTTGACCTCGTCCTTGACGATGCCGGGGACCTTGGCGAGGCCGGCCATGTCGATCTCGTTGTCGAAGTGGCCGATGTTGCCGACGATGGCCTGGTGCTTCATCTTGGCCATGTCCGACGCCAGGATGATGTCCTTGTTGCCGGTCGTGGTGATGAAGATGTCGGCCGTCTCGACGACCTCGTCCAGGGTGGTGACCTGGTAGCCGTCCATCGCCGCCTGCAGGGCGCAGATCGGGTCGATCTCGGTGATGATCACGCGGGCGCCCTGGCCGCGCAGGGACTCCGCGCAGCCCTTGCCCACGTCGCCGTAGCCGCAGATCACCGCGGTCTTGCCGCCGATCAGGACGTCGGTGGCGCGGTTGATGCCGTCGACCAGGGAGTGCCGGCAGCCGTACTTGTTGTCGAACTTCGACTTGGTGACCGAGTCGTTGACGTTGATCGCCGGGAAGAGCAGGGTGCCCTCGCGCTGCATCTCGTACAGGCGGTGGACGCCGGTCGTGGTCTCCTCGGTGACGCCGCGGATCTCGGACGCCAGCTCGGTCCACTTCTGCGGGTTCTCACCGAGGGTGCGGGTCAGCAACTGGAGGATGACACGGTGCTCGTCGGACTCGGCGGTGTCGGGCGAGGGGACCTTGCCGTCCTTCTCGTACTCGACGCCCTTGTGGACGAGGAGGGTGGCGTCACCGCCGTCGTCCAGGATCATGTTCGGGCCGCCGGTGGGGCTGTCCGGCCAGGTGAGCGCCTGCTCGGTGCACCACCAGTACTCCTCCAGGCTCTCGCCCTTCCAGGCGAAGACGGGGATGCCCTGGGGGTTGTCGGGGGTGCCGTTCGGGCCGACGGCGATGGCCGCAGCCGCGTGGTCCTGCGTGGAGAAGATGTTGCAGGAGGCCCAGCGGACCTGCGCGCCCAGGGCCACCAGGGTCTCGATCAGGACGGCGGTCTGCACGGTCATGTGCAGGGAGCCCGTGACGCGGGCGCCGCGCAGCGGCTGCGCGGCGGCGTACTCGTTGCGGATCGCCATCAGGCCGGGCATCTCGTGCTCGGCGAGGCTGATCTCCTTGCGGCCGAACTCGGCCAGGGAGAGGTCGGCGACCTTGAAGTCCTGCCGGTTGTCGACAGTCGTCATGGAGTGCTGCTCCTCGGATCGGGGTCGAGGGTGGGTAGGGCTGACCTGCGCGGCGGCGGACACAGGGGTGTCCCGGGAGGACATTGACATGCCCGCGTGCGCGCAGCGCAGTCCGTCGGAGGCCCTCTCTCCCTCGGCCGGTCCGTGTGGGGACCGCCCGACCGCCATCAGCAGCGACGTCTGGCTCCGTCCCAAGCTACACCGCGGGACCGCACGGTCCCCAGTCCGCCGCCGGACACGTGCGGCGGCTCGCGCCGCGTGGCGGTGCGCCGCCGGGGCTCTGGCCTGCGGGGCAACCGCGGGCGGGCCCCGCTCGGGCAGGCGTTGCCCTCAGGGGCGCGGGAGGGCAGGTATGGGGAGGGACACACCGCGGGACCCCGCTGGTGAGTGCCGTCTGCTTCCTGGCCGGGGCCGGTCCGGGGGACCGCGGCGTGGTGGGCGGTACGGGGAAGCCACCCGCGTCGCCTCCGCCGGGGCCCGCGCGGGGAGCCACCGGCGCCGGGTGAGCCGCCCCCGTCGCCCTCCACCGGAGCAGGGGCGGGCGTGGACGCGGGACGGGGGCCCACCGAGGATCGGTAGGCCCCCGTGGTCGCAGGGTTCGGTGCCCGGTCGGTCGTGGCCCGGTGACGGTCGGCCGTGGGCTCAGTGACCGGTCGGGTGCGGCGCGGGCCCGCCCGGGGTCGCCTCGCGGTCCGGCCCCTTGGCCGCCTCTGCCTCGCTGTAGATGTCCGGCTCGAGGTAGATGACGCGGGCGATCGGCACGGCCTCGCGGATGCGTGCCTCGGCGGCGTTGATGGCGGAGGCGACCTCGGCGGCCGTGTTGTCGTGCCGCACCGCGATCTTGGCGGCGACGAGCAGCTCCTCGGGGCCGAGGTGGAGCGTGCGCATGTGGATGATGCCGGTGACGGTGTCGCCGTCGACCAAGGCGGCCTCGATCCTGCGGACCGTGTCGGCGCCGGCGGCCTCGCCGAGCAGCAGCGACTTGGTCTCGGCGGCCAGGACGAGCGCGATCAGGACGAGCAGGACACCGATGCAGAGGGTGCCGATGCCGTCCCACAGGCCGTCGCCGGTGAGCAGGGACAGGCTGACTCCGCACAGGGCCAGGATGAGGCCGATCAGGGCGCCGAAGTCCTCCAGCAGGACGACCGGCAGCTCGGGCGCCTTGGCGCGGCGGACGAACTCGACCCAGGACAGCTTCCCGCGCAGTTCGTTGGACTCCTTGATGGCCGTGTGGAACGAGAAGCCCTCGGCGATTATCGCGAAGAGGAGGACGCCCACCGGCCAGTACCAGTGCTCCAGTTCGTGCGGGTGCTTGATCTTCTCGTAGCCCTCGTAGATGGCGAACATGCCGCCGACCGAGAACAGGACGATCGAGACGAGGAAGGCGTAGATGTACCGCTCGCGGCCGTAGCCGAAGGGGTGCTGCGGGGTCGCCGCCCGCTGGGCCTTCTTGCCGCCGACCAGCAGCAGGAACTGGTTGCCGGAGTCGGCGAGGGAGTGCACGCCCTCGGCCAGCATCGACGACGAGCCGCTGAAGGCGAACGCCACGAACTTCGATGCCGCGATCGCGAGGTTGGCGCCGAGTGCCGCCACGATCGCCCTGGTGCCGCCTGACGCGCTCATGAGTTCGCGTTGTCCCTTCGCCTTCGTGCCTACGCCGTCCGGGGCGCCTCCGTGAGGGGCGGGTGCCCGCACGGGCTTTGCCCGTCCTTTGCCGGTGCGCCATTCTTGCAGCCCCGGCCGGTGAGGGTTCCCCGGACCACCGTCCTTGACGCCCCGGGCGCCTCAGACGACGACGGTGGCGCGGAAGACGGTGCCGCATCCGCGCAGTCCGACCTGTTCGCCCGCCGGGACGAAGACGGACCGGCCGGGGCGCAGTTCCTGCTCGCCGGCCCGTACGGAGCCGGCCGTGCCCAGCAGGATCTGCGGGGTGTCGAGGGTGAGGTCGTGAGGGGCGGCGCCCTCGGGAAGGACGTACCGGGACAGCCGGAACTCCTCGACGGAGGCGTCGTACACCTCCTCGCCGCCCGGCCCGGCCTCGGGCCGCAGGACGCCGGGGCCGCCGGCCTCGAACCGCACGACGCGCAGGAGTTCGGGAACGTCGACGTGCTTCGGGGTCAGGCCGCAGCGCAGGACGTTGTCGGAGTTGGCCATGATTTCGACGCCGAGGCCGCTGAGGTAGGCGTGGGGGACGCCCGCGCCGAGGAACAGGGCCTCGCCGGGCTGGAGCCGGACGTGCCGGAGCAGCATCGCGGCGAGGACGCCGGGGTCGCCCGGGTGATGGCGGGCGATCTCGGCGTAGGGGGCGTGGTCGCCGCCGAGGCGGGCGCAGGCGGCCGCCACCCGGTCGACCGTGGGGGCGATCTGCTCCCGGTCGGCGGTGAGGACGGCGGTGAGCACCTCGCGCAGCGCCGCCTCCTCCGGGCGGGTGCGCAGCAGGTCGGCGTACGGCCTGACGGAGTCCACGCCGAGGGCCTCGAGCAGGCCGGCGGCCTGCCGTGGCTCGCGGAAGCCGCACAGGCCGTCGAACTCGGTTAGGGCGCAGACCAGTTCGGGCTTGTGCTGGGGGTCCTTGTAGTTGCGGTGCGGGGCGTCGACGGGGATGCCGCGGCGTTCCTCGTCGTCGTACCCCTGCCGGGCCTGCCGCAGGTCGGGGTGCACCTGGAGGGAGAGCGGGGCGCCGGCCGCCAGGAGTTTGAGCAGGAAGGGCAGGCGCGGGCCGAACTTCGCGACCGTCTTGGCCCCCAGCTCCCGCTCCGGGGCCGCCTCGATCACCTCGGCGAGCGTGCCGCGCCCGGTCAGCGAGGGCGCGCCCGGGTGGGCGCCCATCCACATCTCCGCCTGCGGTTCCCCGCTCGGCTCGACGCCGAGCAGCCGGGGGATGGCAGTGGTGGAACCCCACGCGTAGGGGCGGATGGTGTTGTGGAGGCGGTCCATGGCCTTCTTCCTGCGGGTTCGCTTGACCGTACGGGCGCGTGCGCCGTACGGAGACTGTCGGTTGTCCCGGGTACGGCGGTCAGAGCGCCGGGGTCAAGACCAGGCCCGCGAGGCGAGCGCCAGGTAGACGGCGGTGAAATCGGTGACGGCGATCAGCTCCGCCAGGGACTCGATCTCGTCCCCCGCCTCAGGCTCCAGCTCACTGACCGGCGTGTCGTGGCTGAGGGCCAGATCGCGGGCGGCGGCGGCCGCGGTGAGCCCGCCGAGGGGGCGGTCGCGGAGCAGCACCACGCGTGCGTGCAGGGCGGGCGGTTCCTCGACCCGGTCCCGGAAGAAGTCGTCCGGATTGGCGCGGGCGGCCAGCGGTCCGGCGAGCAGGGCGCTGTGCGCGGCGAGCGCCTCGGGCAGTTCGGCGACGACCGCGGGGATGCCGGACAGTTCGGCCAGCCCGGCGGCGAAGCGGCGGCCCGCGGGCCCGGCCGAGGTGCCCTCGGTCCAGACGAGCGGCAGCGCGTCGGCGAGCTCGGCGGCGAGGGTCTTGGCGGGGTTGCTGTAGGTCGCGATGGCGGGGCCGCAGCGCTCGGCGATGAGGTCGAGCCGGTCGGCCACCTTGTTCAGGGCGTCGGGCGGGGCCGCCAGCAGCCCCACGCGGTCGAGCAGCGCGAGCAGCGGGGTGAGCAGCGCCCACAGGACGCCGGGGGCGGACGCGGCGAGGGGTTCGTCCTGGTCGTAGGGGGCCGTGGCCATCGGCACGAACAGGCCGTGCGCGCCCGCGACCGCCTCGGCGAGCGGGGTTCCGGCGGGGGCGACGGCGGCGACCGTGCAGCCCCGCCGGTAGGCCTGCTCGGCGAGCAGGGACAGGCTCGGCTCGCTGCCGTCCGGCGTGGCGACCAGCAGCAGGTCGACGGAACCGGCCCAGCCGGGCAGTTCCCAGCGCAGGGCGCCCGCGGCGGGGGCGACGCCGGTGGGGGCCAGCCGGATGACGGGGGTGCCGGCACCGGCGAGCGTGCCGAGGAGGTCGGCGGCGTGGGTGGCGGCGGCGCCCGGGCCCGCGATCAGGACGGCGCGCGGGCGGCCGTCGGGCCTGAGGTCGTTGATGCCGGACTCCGCGGCGTGGCGCGCCGCGGTCCGGACCCGGGCACCTGCCTCGGCGGCCCCGCGGAGCAGTCCGCGGTGGTCGGCCTGGGCGAGCCCCTCGGGGGTGTCGAGCAGCGATTCGTCGAGCATGGGCGGCTGTCTCCGATCGGGCTCCGGTCGCCGGGGCGTCGGTCAGGCGGGGCGGCGGGCCTCGTCGACGAGCAGGACCGGGATGCCGTCGCGGACGGGATAGGCCAGACCGCAGTCCTGACCGGTGCAGATCAGCTCGTCGTCCTGCTCCTTCAGCGGGGCGTGACAGGCCGGACAGGCGAGGATCTCCAGAAGGCCGGCTTCGAGCGGCATGGGGGTTCCCTTCGGAGGCGTGGGTGCGCTTGTGCGAGGTCAGAGTACCGCCGCGGGGAGTGGGTCGGCGGGGTGGTCCGGGCCCGGCCGGAGGGCGCCGCGTCGCGCCTTCGGGCAGCCGGGCCGCTCGTCCGCCGTCGCCGGACGCGGACGGGCGGAGCGGCCCGGGCGGTGGCGCCGGGGCCGGGCGGCGCGGTAAACGCCCGGGCGGCGCGGCTCGGGAGCGCTCGGGCGGGGTGGCCTGGGAACGCTCGGGCGGGGTGGTATGGCTGGGGAACGCTTGGGCGGGGTGGCTCGACTTCAGCGGCGCGGCTTGGAACGCTCGGGCGGGACGGCGCGGGAGCGCTCGGACGGCGCGGCGCGGCGGCCAGGTTCACCAGGTCCGGGCGGGTGCCGCTCGGCGCGATTCCGACCGCGCGCGGCGGATCCGGCGGCAGCACGCCGGACCGAGCAGCGCACCCGGGACCGGCCGGCGCCGCCCGGTGCCGTTCGGCGCGGTGCGCGGTGGCGCCGCGGGTGGTCGTCAGGCGCGGATGATGGCCAGGGCCTCGTCCCGCACCCGCGTCATCGTCGCCTTGTCCCGGGCCTCCGCGTTCAGGCGGAGCAGCGGCTCGGTGTTGGAGGGGCGGACGTTGAACCACCAGTCGGCGCCGGTCACGGTGAGGCCGTCGAGTTCGTCCAGGGTGACGCCGTCGCGACCCTCGTACGCCGACCTGACGGCGGCGAGGCGGGCGGCCTGGTCGTCGACCGTGGAGTTGATCTCGCCGGAGCCGGCGTAACGGTCGTACCGGGAGACCAGGGCGGACAGCGGACGGTCCTGGGTGCCGAGGGCCGCGAGGACGTGCAGGGCGGCCAGCATGCCCGTGTCGGCGTTCCAGAAGTCCCGGAAGTAGTAGTGCGCGGAGTGTTCGCCGCCGAAGATCGCGCCCGTCCTGGCCATCTCGGCCTTGATGAAGGAGTGGCCGACGCGGGTGCGGACCGGCGTGCCGCCGTTCTCCTCGACCACCTCCGGGACCGACCACGACGTGATCAGGTTGTGGATGACGATGCCCTGACCGCCGTTGCGGGCCAGTTCGCGGGCGGCGACCAGCGCGGTGACGGCGGACGGGGACACCGGCTCGCCGTGCTCGTCGACCACGAAGCAGCGGTCGGCGTCGCCGTCGAAGGCGATGCCGAGGTCGGCGCCCTCCTCACGGACGCGCCGCTGGAGGTCCACGAGGTTCGCAGGGTCGAGGGGGTTGGCCTCGTGGTTGGGGAACGTGCCGTCCAGTTCGAAGTACATCGGGACCAGGTCGACGGGCAGGCCCGCGAGGACCGTGGGGACGGTGTGGCCGCCCATGCCGTTGCCCGCGTCGACGACGGCCTTCAGGGGGCGGATGGAGGTCACGTCGACGAGGGAGCGCAGGTGCGCCGCGTACTGCTCCAGCGTGTCGCGCCGGGTGACCGTGCCCGGGCGGGCCGCCGGTGCCGGCGCGCCCGAGCCGGACCACTGCTCGACGAGCGCGCGGATCTCCGCCAGGCCGGTGTCCTGGCCCACCGGGGCCGCGCCCGCCCGGCACATCTTGATGCCGTTGTACCGGGCCGGGTTGTGGGAGGCCGTGAACATCGCGCCCGGCAGGTCGAGGGCGCCGGAGGCGTAGTAGAGCTGGTCCGTCGAGCACAGCCCGATCTCCGTGACGTCGACGCCGCGCCGGGTCGCGCCGCGCGCGAAGGCCCGGGACAGGCCGGGCGACGAGGGCCGCATGTCGTGCCCGACGACGACGGCGTCCGCGCCGGTCACCTGGGCGAAGGCCGCCCCGAACAGTTCGGCCAGCGACTCGTCCCACTGGTCCGGGACAACTCCGCGTACGTCGTACGCCTTCACGATCTGCGACAGATCAGCAGTCACGGCCGGCCTTCCCTCGGTTCGACGGTCACCACAAATTACCCGGCCCGGGTGGGACCCGGAGGAAGCCGTCTCCCGTTCGTCGTCCGGGAGGCCGGGTGGGGGCCGGTGACGACCTTCGTCGGTCCGGTCCGGCGCGCCGCGGCGGGCGACGTTCGCCCGGAGGGAGCCGGCGCGAGACGGGGGTCCGTCGCCGGGAAAGGGCGGCGCGCGGGCGGGTTCGGCCGCCCGGAGGGCAGAGCGCCAGTCAGCGACGCGCAACGCGTCAAAGGGGCGGCGTGCGCAGGGATCAGGCTCCAGGGAGGTGCGGCGCACCGACGGAGTCAGGCGCCCCCGGACCCGGCGCGCGGACAGCGTGTCAGGCGCCAGGAGAGTGCGGCGAGCAGGCGGAGTCAGGTGCCAGGAGAGTCCGGCGAGCAGGTGGAGGCGGCCGCCTCGCGGAGCCGGCGCCGGGGCCGCGTCAGTTGTCCGGGGAGCGCAGTACCCGGAGGTGACCGCGGCGCGCGACCTCCATCGGGTCCACCGAGCGGGCCCCCGCACCACCGGCCTCGGCCGCCCGCTGCTGGGGTCGGGCCGCCTCGCGCACGGCGTTGGCCAGCGCTTCGAGGTCGTCACCGCTGGGGCGCGCGGGCGCCGAACCGTCGAGGAGCCGGACGACCTCCCAGCCGCGCGGGGCGGTGAGGCGCTCGGAGTGCTCGGCGCACAGGTCGTAGCAGTGGGGTTCGGCGTAGGTGGCGAGCGGGCCGAGGACCGCGGTCGAGTCGGCGTAGACGTACGTCAGGGTCGCTACGGCGGGACGGCCGCAAGCGGTGCGCGAACAGCGACGTACAGGGCTCACGACGTTGGACGGTACCGCACTCTTGAGCGGGCCGCGACGACTCTCCACCAGGTCACTCTCCCGTGTCGGCCTGTGAAACGCCCCACACGCCCCTGCTGGCGCACTTTGCTGACCTGCGCGGATGTCGGTCGAGAGAGTATCCGGCCGACCCCGCCGCGAACGATCAGTCGGTACAAAAACCGTCAAACGGCTTGAGGTCACCGGTCTGGGAGAGATACGGAATCGAGCCCGATCTTGACTGGAATGGCCATCGAACAACCGCGGTTTGACGGAAAGACGACGCAACGGCGCGATGCCCGGGATGCCGCACGGAGCCGGGCACGCGGCCCCCGCGAGGACTAGGCTTCACCGGTGATGGACAACCGTGTACCGCCCCGTGCCGCCGGCCCCGGGCCGCGACGCCGTGACCGCCACGGCAGAGGCATGCGCGGCCCGATCGCCCCGCCGCAGGTTCCGCTCGCCGCGAGCCGGGCCGACGTGTTCGCGGATCTGGTGCAGGACTCCGTGGACCGGCTGGAGCGGCGGTGGCCGCAGCTCGCCGAGATCGACTTCCTCGTCCTGGAGGTGCCGAAGCTCGACGGACCGGGCCGGGCCTGGAGCGACGAGGCGGTGCCGCTCGGGGGGACGGTCGCGGCGCGCGACGGACGGCGTGCGTGCGTGGTCGTCTACCGGCGCCCGGTCGAGATCCGCACCAAGGGCCGGGAGGAGCGGGCGGCCCTGGTGCACGAGATCGTGGTCGAACAGGTCGCCGACCTGCTCGGGCTGACGCCGGAGACGGTGGACCCGAGGTACGGGGAGGACTGAGGGCGGCCGACGGCGCCTCCCGGGGCGCGTGGCGCGGACCGCGCGCCCCGCACACGACGCCCCCGCCACCCCGACGCGCCTCCGGCCGGCCCGGGGATCACCCCGGCCCGACCGCACGGTCCCGGCCCACCGCCCGAAGCACCGCGCCCCGCGCCCCAGCGCGAGGCACCGCGCCCCCGGCGCGCTACCTCTGCAGGACCGACAGGTCCTCCTCCGCCTGCGGCACCGCCACCGTTCCCCGGTCGTCGGGGAGGGTCTGGACGGTGAAGGCGGGGACGCCGTCCTCCGTCGCCGACAGGGTCCGGGCGGCGTGGACCGGGCCGCCGGACAGGTGCTCCACCGTGATGGCGTACGTGCCCTTCAGGCCGGACGGCACCGGCGGGACGACGTCCTGGGTGGTGCCGCTCCTGACGGTGTACGTCTTCGACACCGCAGTCCCGCCCCCGCTGCCCGCCGACGCGGTGACCCTGACCCGAGCGGTCCCGGTGGGCGCCGTCAGGGAGAGCGTGGTCCCCTTCCCGCTGCTGCCGGCGGCCGTCGCCCGCGCGCCGACCGGGCCCGTCGCCGGGATGAACGCCGTCTCCTGGTCCGCGCCCTTGCCGCGCACGACCCGCAGCGCCGCCACGACGGGCACCGGCTGCCCCGTCGGGGTCAGGACCAGCGACCCCGCCTCGCCGCGCGTGACGTCGCCCAGGTCGACAGCGGTGGTCATGCCGCCCTTGACGTGCACGCTCTCGTGCCCGGCGGGCGTGATGAGCCCGGACGGCGAGGCCAGCCGCACCTTCAGGTCGGCGTCGGCGTCGCTGGGTGTGAAGGCGACCAGCCGCACCGACGTGGCGTCCTTGGGGATGCCCGGCAGCACCAGGCTGTCCACGGGGTCCGCGGCCGCGGTGAGCCAGTCGCCCCCCAGTTTCTCGTCCAGGGCCTGGACGGCCGCGCCGACCCGCCCGCTGCGCACGCTCACGTGCACCGTGACGTCGTCCTGCGGCGCGTCGGCCAGGGTGGACAGCAGGACGGGCTCGGTGGACCGCGGCGCGATGGTGATGCCCTCCCCCACCGCCGACTTCACGGGACCGTCCTTGCCGTAGAGCTCGATGTCGACGACGGCGGCGAAGTCGTCGGGGTTGGTCAGGTGGACGTAGTCGGAGCGGGCGGCGGCGGTGCTGGCGCCGGGGAACCAGAACTCCGTGTCGGGCGCGGTGCAGTTCACGCCCTGCAGGCCGCGCCCGGTGCCGGCGGCGACCTCGGTGGTCTCCTGCATCGTCCAGCCGGGCGCGAACTTGCCGTCGGCGGTGCCGATCAGCGCGGGCGCGTCCGCTCCCGAGGAGTCACCGGTCACGGGCGTGCCCGGTTCCTTGGGCTGCAGGGCGGGCTGGTCGGCCTTCACCGCACCGCCGCCTGTCTTCCCGTCCGCTTCGTCAGCGGCCCCGTCGCCGCCCTTGTCCTTCGCCGTGCCGTCGGACTTCCCCCCGCCCCTGCCGTCCTCGGGGGTGTCGCCCGCGCCGGGGTCCGCGCCGTCCCCGGCCGGCCGGAGCCGGGCCTCGCCGTCGCCGTCCGTGCCCTTCGTCACCGGAGTGAAGGAGGTGTACGACGTCTCGGCGAGGTCGGAGGTGCTCGGCGCCGGGCAGAGCAGCGTCGTGCGTTCCACGGGCAGCCGGGCAGCCGCCGCGGTGCCCGGGGCGGAGCCGTCCGGTGTGTTCAGCGCGGCGAAGCCGGTGACGGCGGCCAGCGCGGTCGTGACCGCGATCAGGGACAGGGTGGTGCGGTTCACTGCTGGCTCCCGTCGGGGCGCTCGTTGCCGTTGCCGTGCGGGTGGGACTGCGCCGGGTCGTACGGCTCCTGGTAGCCCTGTTGGTAGGCGTCGCCGTACGTCTGGTCGTAGGAGTCCGCGGGTGCCTGGCCGCCGTAGGCGTAGGGGTCGTACCGGCCGCTCCCGTACGGGTCGGCCTGGTGGGCGTCCGCCTGGTAGGGGTCGGCCTCGTACGTCTGGTCGTACGGGCCCGCCGGATACTGCTGGGCGCCCTGGTACGGATCGCCGCCGTAGCCGCCGTAGTCCGCTCCGGCGTAGCCGGCCCTGTCCCACTCGCCGTAGGACTGCTGGTGCGGGACGGCCGGGGCCTCCGGCGGCGCGGGCGACACGGTCCCGCCTTCCGGCCGCGGTTCCGCCCCGCCGGCCGGCTCGGCGCCCTCGGCCCCCGCAGCCTGCCCGGCCTCCGCCTCCGCCTGGGCGCGCAGACGGCGGGCCCGGCGGCCCTCACCGGCCACCGCCTCGGCGGGGACGGGCTCCTCCTCGGGCAGGTCGTCGTCGATGTCGCGGCGCCGGCCCGGCAGGGCGAGGACCACGAGCACGACGGCGAGCGCACCCTGCACCCACAGCCAGGCGGTGTGCGCGAGCGGCTCGTCGAAGGTGACGTCGAGCCTGCCCCCGGAGGCCGGGAGGGAGAAGCCCTGGGCCCAGCCGTCGACCGTGGTGCGGGTCAGCGGCCTGCCGTCCAGGGTCGCCGTCCAGCCGTCGGCGGCCGTGTCGGCCAGGCGCAGCACGCGGCCCTGCGAGCCGGCCGGGAGGGTGGTGTGGATCTCCACGGGTCCGGCGGCGACGGCCTGGGCGGTGCCCGAGCCGGAGGCGGGCACGACGGCGGCGCGTGAGACCGGCCGGTCCACGCGCCACAGCGCGCTGCCGTCCTGCTGGCTGAGCCGGGACAGGCCGGGCGTGGCGTCCAGGACGCGGCTCACCTGGCGCGGCGCGCCCTTGTGGACGAGGACGTACCGGACGGCGAAACCGCCGAGCTGGTCCGCCTGGTCGGCGCCGGAGCCGGCGACGAGGTTGGCGACGACCTTGTCGAGCCCGGCGTTCTCACCGTCCACGGCGGCCAGTTCGGCGTCGCCCATGCGCGCGCCGGAGCCGCGGACGAGCATGTAGCCGACGTGGGAGTCGGAGTCGCTGTCGAGGACCAGGGTGCGCGCCTGGTCGGGCGTGCTGCCTTCCGCGGCGACGAACGCGGGCACCTGCACCGGGTCACGCCGCTCCAGCGGCCCGTCGGCGCCCCGGATCATCCAGCCGGCCGCGACGAGCAGCGGCCCGGCGGCGGAGGCGAACACGATCAGCGCGGCGACCGGCTGGCGCCAGCCGAAGCTCTGCTCGGCCACGCGCGCGCGGGCACCGTCGGCGCCCAGTACCGCGGCCGTCAGCAGGGCGAGGCCCTGGACGAGGGTGGCCGGGCCCGCCCATGTGGAGCCGTTGGACAGGACGGCGAAGACGAGGGCCAGCAGGGCGACCGCCCAGGCCGTGCGGATCCCGAACTGCCGCTCGGAGCGCAGCAGGGCGGCGAGCGCGGCCAGCACGATGCCGATGAGCATCAGTCCGTGCACGGTGCCGGGGCCGCCGGGGCTCGCGCCCAGCAGGTCCAGGGCGGAGGCGGCGGACGCGCCGTACTCCAGACCGGCCTCCGTGAAGAAGCCGAACGGCAGCAGGGACAGCGACCAGGGCGCGAGGAGCAGCAGGGGTGTGCCCAGCTGGGCCAGGAAGCGCAGTCCGTGGGCGGTGAAGTCGCCGCGGCGCATGGCCGGCACGGCGACGCCGAGGACCAGAGCGATCGGCCAGACGACGGGCGTGAACGCCGTGGTGATCGTCAGCAGCAGGGCGTAGGCCCAGGTGGCGCGCCAACTGCCGCGGGCGCCGGAGCTCTTCGTCAGGCCGCTCGCGGCGACGCCCGCGCGGGCGAGGAGCGGCAGCAGCACGGCGAGGACGGCGGTGCCGATCCGGCCGCCGGCGAGCGCGCCGGTGACGGCGGGCAGGAAGGCGTAGACGACGGCCGCCCAGGCGCGCAGGAGACGGGACTCCACGAGCGGGCGGGAGGCGAAGTAGGCGGTGAACCCGGCCAGCGGCACCGAGCACACCAGCAGCACGGTGACCGCGAGGCCGGTGGAGCCCAGGAGCAGGGAGGCGAGCAGTGCCACCACGGCGAGGTACGGCGGCGCGGACGGGGTGCCGCCGGCGCCGACCGGGTGCCAGGCGTCGAGGTAGCGCGACCACAGCTCGGAGGAGTCGGCCGGGGCGGGCAGCAGCGCGCCGCCGGCCAGCGCACCGCCGCCCAGCAGGGCCCGGCAGGCGGCCAGGGAGACGAGCAGGAGCAGCAGGAACAGCACCGGTCCGGGCTTGCGGGCGATGCGCCTGAGGCGGGCGAACTGCTCGACCTCCAAAAAGTCCGCGTCGTCGCCACCCGGACCGGACTCGACGGCTCCGCCGTGTCGTCCGGCCGACGAGACCTCGGGGTCGGATCCGCCGACGAGGTTGCCCGCGACCTGCTCGACGGTGGCGCGCACGGTCGCGCCGGGCGGCGGGAACAGGGCCCGCAGCTCGCCCTTGTCGATCTGCGGCCGGCCGCGGGCGCGCCGTCCGGCGAGGATCCGCTCGGGCCGCAGCAGTGTGCCCAGCAAGCCGCGGATCTCGTCGACGGCCTGGCCGGGGACCTTGCCGACGAGGTAGGCGAGGGTGCGCAGCAGGGTGCCGAGCACGAGCCGCACCAGCACCCAGGGCAGCGCGGCGGAGCGGGTGTTGACCAGGAGGGTGTAGACCGCGCCGGCCTTGTCGACCTTGTGCGGGGAGGCGGCGGTGCGGCCCACGCAGTCGACGGCGCGCCGCTCACGGCTGGCCGCCTCGGCGTGGCGCACGACGGCCTCGGGGGCGACCAGGACGCGGTGGCCGGCGGCGTGGGCGCGCCAGCACAGGTCGACGTCGTCGCGCATCAGGGGCAGCCGCCGGTCGAACCCGCCGAGCCGCTCGAAGACGTCACGCCGGATCAGCATGCCGGCGGTGGAGACGGACAGCACGGGGCGGACGTGGTCGTGCTGGCCCTGGTCCTGCTCACGCCGGTCGAGGCCGGTCCAACGGCGGCCGGAGTTGGCGATGGTGACGCCCACTTCGAGGAGTTGCCGGCGGTCGTACCAGCCGCGGAGCTTGGGGCCGACGACGGCGACGTCGTCGCGGCCGAGTTCGTGCTCGTTGTCGACGACGCGCAACAGCTGGGAAAGGGCGTCGGGTTCGGGGGCGCAGTCGTCGTGCAGGAACCACAGCCACTGCACCGGTTCGCCGTAGGGCAGTTCGGGCAGGTCGTAGGCGTCGTCGCGCCAGCTGCGCGTGACGGGGTCCCAGCCGCTGGGGCGCTTGAGGTAGGGCAGGTCGTCCGGGGTGAGGACCGGGGCGGTGCGAGCGGCCTCCTCGACGGCCTGGCCGAAGCCGGTGCGCCGGGCCAGGTGCAGCACGCGGTCGGCGCCGAGGGCCTCGGTGACCAGCTCGGCGGAGGTGTCCGCGCTGCCGGTGTCGGCCGCCACGGCGTACTGCACGGGGCGTTCCTGACCGAGCAGACCGGCGAGCGCGTCGGGAAGCCAGCGGGCGCCGTCGTGGGAGACGAGGACGGCGGTGACCACGTGCCGCGGGTACTCGGGCGGGCGCGTCGGGTCGGGCGGCGGCGTGCCGGCGACGTCGTAGTGGGCTGCCGCACGGCTGTGCACTGACATCGAGATACGGGCCCCGGTTCGGTGGACTGCGGTGGACGCCCGTGCCTCGTGGGGGCAGCGGGGCTCCTCGGACGAGCGACCACACTAGCGGCAGTGCCGGCAGGGGCGGCGCGGAGCGCCTCGTTGGGCGGCGGCGGCCGGTACGGGAACCCACGGAACGGCCCGCCGGCTGTGGACGGGCCACGGGCGGCGGGCCGTTCGCGACCTCCCGTGAAGGGGTCCGTGCGGTGTTCCGCGGGCTTGGCGCGGCTGAGGCCGCGTCAGACGGCGGCCTTCTTCAGCCGGCGGCGCTCGCGCTCGGACAGGCCGCCCCAGATGCCGAAGCGCTCGTCGTTGGCGAGGGCGTACTCGAGGCACTCGGACCGGACCTCACAGGCCAGGCAGACCTTCTTGGCCTCGCGGGTCGAGCCGCCCTTCTCGGGAAAGAAGGACTCGGGGTCGGTCTGGGCGCACAGCGCGCGCTCCTGCCAGCCGAGTTCCTCGTCCGCGTCGTCGACCAGCAGTTGCTGCACCAGCTCGGTCATGTGCGCCCCTCGTCTGTCTTTCGCGTCCCCGTGACGCAGCCGTTACCGATCCCGGCTGAACGACACGAGTGAAATTACAAGTGTGCTGCTCCGGGCGAGTCAAGCCGAGATCTGCTATTGGGCCCCTTATTCACTCTGCGGAACCAAGGCCATGCGGTAAGTGTTCAAATCGGCATAAACCTCGACACACAGACAAGACCCCGAGGGTCTCCGTCTCCACGCGGAGCCCGCACGGGGAAGGACGCCCAGGACTTTGATCCCGTTCCGACACACGCTCCGGGGCGACCCGGATCACGGTCGGATCACAGGATCGCAACGGGGCTTGCGTGCCCGGCATGTGCGCCATGTGTCCCGGTCGGGCGGTGAGCAAACCTTTCACCTGGCAGGTGAACCGGATGAGGTGAAACATGTCCCACGTTCCAGGTGTCCGGTTGACAGCGAACGTGTCAGCCGGTGTGCTGGTGGGCATGCTCGCGAACTTGGCGCTCACCACGACCGGCACCGCCGGGTCCCACGGTGCTGCCCGCGCTCGCTGTAGCTGTCGCTGTTCCGCCGGCTGTTGAGCCCCACGCGCTCCCGCCGTCGCCGGGTCCGAGCCGACTCGGCCGCCGCGCACCCCGCTCCCCTGCGGGATCTCCGTCCAGGACACCTCTGAGGTTCCCTCGGGCGGACGGTCCGCGGCCCCCGCCACCCTCACCCTCCGCCGAGGAACCACAGCACGATGAACAGCGACAGCGACCTCCAGATCGCCGGCGACATCCTCGAAGTCCCCCACCTCCTGCAGGCACCGCGCGCGCACCCGGCCACCGTGGCCGAGTTCGCCGGCCTGGCCCGTGCCATCGCCGCCGACCGCTCCCAGTGGGAGCCCCTCGTGCGCTACGACGCCACCACCCGCTGGTACCACCGGCTGCGCGCCGTTCCCCGGGCTCCCGGCCGCGATCGAGCAGGGGAGACCCCGCTCGGCTACGAGGTGTGGCTGCTGTCGTGGGTGCCCGGGCAGGGCACCGGGGCGCACGGCCACGGCCCCTCATCCGGCGTGCTGACCGTCCTGCACGGCACCCTGACCGAGCACACCCGGCAGGGCACGCGCACGCTCGAGGCGGGCGCCCAGCGCGTGTTCGCCCCCGGGTACACGCACGAGGTCGTCAACGACACGCTGCAGCCGGCGGTCAGCCTGCACATCTACCACCCCGGCCTGACCGAGATGCCGATGCTCGGCCGGTCCGGCCTCCCCGCGGTCACGGAGACCGCCGCCCGGTGCGCCGGGACCGCCTCCGGCCCGGCCGGCCGGGCCCGTCACCCCGGCGCCGGCGGATGACACCCGACCGGGCGACCGCGCACCCCGCCGCCGCACCGCCCACCGGGGCCCGGCGCCCGGCCGCCCGCCCACGCCCCTCAACGAGCCCGCCCGGCGGCTGACACACTGTTGCCATGCGGATTGTGGTTCTGGCAGGCGGCATCGGCGGTGCCCGGTTCCTGCGCGGTCTGAAGCGGGCCGTGCCGGACGCGGACGTCACGGTCATCGGGAACACCGGCGACGACATCCATCTCTTCGGGCTGAAGGTCTGCCCGGACCTGGACACGGTGATGTACACGCTCGGCGGCGGCATCAACGAGGAGCAGGGCTGGGGCCGGGCGGACGAGACCTTCCACCTCAAGGAGGAACTCGCCGCGTACGGCGTGGGCCCGGAGTGGTTCGGGCTCGGCGACCGGGACTTCGCCACGCACATCGTGCGGACGCAGATGATGAGCGCCGGCTATCCGCTGAGCGCCGTGACCGAGGCCCTGTGCGAGCGGTGGAAGCCCGGCGTGCGGCTGATCCCCATGACCGACGACCGCGTCGAGACGCACGTCGCCGTCACACTGCCCGGCGGCGGCTCGGAGGAGGGCCCCGGCGAGCGCAGAGCCGTCCACTTCCAGGAGTACTGGGTACGACTGCGGGCGTCCGTGCCGGCCGAGGCCGTCGTGCCCGTCGGCGCCGAGCAGGCCAAGCCGGCGCCGGGCGTGCTGGAGGCGCTCGCCGCGGCCGACGTCATCCTCTTCCCGCCGTCCAACCCCGTCGTCTCCATCGGCACGATCCTGGCCGTGCCCGGCATCCGGGAGGCGATCGCCGACGCCGGTGTGCCGGTGGTCGGCCTGTCCCCCATCGTCGGCGACGCGCCCGTGCGCGGGATGGCCGACAAGGTGCTCGCGGCGGTCGGTGTGGAGTCCACGGCCGCGGCGGTGGCCGAGCACTACGGCTCCGGACTGCTGGACGGCTGGCTGGTCGACACGGTGGACGCGGACGCGGTGGAGCGGGTCGAGGCGGCCGGCATCCGGTGCCGGGCGGTCCCGCTGATGATGAGCGACATGGACGCGGCCGCGCGGATGGCCCGCGAGGCGCTCGCGCTGGCGGAGGAGGTGCGGAGCGCATGAGCGGCACCCGTACGCCGGACGGACCGCGGGACGCGACGGCGCCCGGGTACCGGGTGTGGGCCGTGCCCGGGCTGCCCGAGGTGGCGCCGGGCGACGACCTCGCCAAGCTGATCGCGGCGGCCGAGCCCGGGCTGGCCGACGGGGACGTGGTGCTGGTCACCTCGAAGATCGTCTCCAAGGCCGAGGGCCGGATCGTCGAGGCGACCGACCGGGAGGCCGCGATCGACGCCGAGACCGTGCGCGTCGTGGCGCGCCGCGGACCGGTGCGGATCGTGGAGAACCGGCAGGGCCTGGTCATGGCGGCCGCCGGGGTCGACGCCTCCAACACCCCCGCGGGCACCGTGCTGCTGCTACCCGAGGACCCCGACGCGTCCGCGCGGGCGATCCGCGACGGACTGCGCGACACCCTCGGCGTGACCGTCGGCGTCCTGCTCACCGACACCTTCGGACGCCCCTGGCGGGCGGGCCTCACCGACGTCGCCATCGGCGCCGCCGGCATCCGCGTGCTGGACGACCTGCGCGGGGGCACCGACACGCACGGGAACCCGCTCAGCGCGACCGTCGTCGCCACCGCGGACGAACTGGCCGCCGCGGGCGACCTGGTCAAGGGCAAGGCCGCCGGACTGCCCGTGGCCGTCGTACGGGGGCTGCCGCACGTGGTCGCCGAGGAGTGCGGGCAGGGAGCCCGCCCCCTGGTGCGCGCCGCGCGCGACGACATGTTCCGGCTCGGCACGTCGGAGGCCGTACGGGAGGCGGTGACCCAGCGGCGGACCGTCCGGTCCTTCACCGACGAGCCCGTCGACCCCGGCGCGGTACGGCGGGCGGTGGCCGCGGCGGTGACCGCGCCCGCGCCGCACCACACCACGCCGTGGCGGTTCGTACTGCTGGAGTCGGCCGGGTCGCGGTCGCGTCTGCTCGACGCGATGCGGGACGCCTGGATCGCCGACCTGCGGCGGGACGGCCGCAGCGAGGACTCCATCGCCCGCCGCGTCCGCCGCGGGGATGTGCTGCGCGAGGCGCCGTACCTGGTGGTGCCGTGTCTCGTCATGGACGGCTCCCACCAGTACGGCGACGCGCGCCGGGACGGCGCCGAACGGGAGATGTTCGTGGTCGCCGCCGGTGCCGGGGTGCAGAACTTCCTCGTCGCGCTGGCCGGCGAGCGGCTCGGGTCGGCGTGGGTGTCGTCGACGATGTTCTGCCGGGACGTGGTGCGGGAGGTGCTGGAGCTGCCGGCGGACTGGGACCCGATGGGCGCGGTCGCGGTCGGGCACCCGGCGCAGCCGCCGGCACCGCGGCCGCAGCGGGAGGCGGGGGCGTTCGTCGAGGTGCGGTGACGGGGGTGTGCGCGGGAGCGCGGTGACCGGGGCGTGCGCCGCGAGGCGGCGGCCGGGGCGGTCGCGGACGTCGCCTCTCCGCGAGCCGCCTTGCTCGTCTCTTGTGGCCCGGGGTGCCCGGCCGGCCGGCGGCCGTCGGCTCGGCCGCGGTGCGTCTCGTCCACCCACGGCCGTCCGTTCCCGTGCGACCGCCTACTCTCGTAGGGCAGCTCCGGCACCACCGGCATACCTGGGACCTCTTACGTGGCAGGACGTTTCGCACCCCGGCCGACCCTCCCCGACGGCGTGGGCGGCACCGCCGTGCCCGTGCGCGGCGGGCAGGAGGTCGTCGTGGCTCCCGATGCCCCCTCCGCCCCGGGTGCCTGTGACGCGTCCGTCCCGAGCGCCGAGTCCCGCGCGTCCGGGCCGGTGCCCCGGCCGGCCGTGGCGCCGGGCCGCGTGCGGACCTGGGCGCCCGACGGGCCGCTGGACCTCGGACTGGTGCTGGGGCCGCTCAGACGCGGTGCCGGTGACCCGACGTTCCGGGCGGCGCCCGACGGGTCGGTGTGGCGGGCCAGCCGGACGCCCCTCGGCCCCGGGACGCTGCGGATCTCGGCGAGCGGCGGGCAGGTGCGCGGGCAGGCCTGGGGGCCGGGGGCCGAGTGGCTGCTGGAGCAGCTGCCGCACCTCCTCGGGGCCGCCGACGACCCCTCCGCGTTCGCGCCGCGCCACCGGCTGCTGGCGCTGGTCCGGCACCGGCGGCCGGGGCTGCGGCTGACGCGGACCGGGCTGGTGCTGGAGTCGCTGATCCCCTCGATCCTGGAGCAGAAGGTCACCACCGCCGAGGCGTACGGGGCGTGGCGGGTGCTCGTGCGCACGTACGGGGATCCGGCGCCGGGGCCGACGCCCGGGCGGATGTACGTGATGCCCGCGCCGCGGACGTGGGCGCTGATCCCGTCGTGGGAGTGGCACCTGGCCAACGTCGACACCAAGCGGGCGTCGACGATCCTGCGGGCCGTGCGGGTCGCCGCGCGGCTGGAGGAGGCGGTGCGGATGGAGCCGGCCGCGGCCCGGGAACGGCTGGAGCTGGTGTCCGGGATCGGGCCGTGGACGTCGGCGGAGACGGTGCAGCGCAGTCACGGGGCGGCGGACGCGGTGACCGTCGGGGACCTGCATCTGCCGGGGATCGTGGGGTGGGCGCTGGCCGGGGACCGGTCCGCGGACGACGAGGCGATGCTGCGGCTGCTGGAGCCGTACGCGGGCCAGCGGCACCGGGCGGCCCGGCTGATCCTGCTGAGCGGACGGGTGCCGCCGCGACGGGCGCCGCGGATGCCCAAGGGGGACATCACCGGGCTGTGAGGCGGGCTGGTGGGCCCGGGCGCGGGAGGACCAGCCGCCCGGCCGGCCGCCGGGCGGGGGTGTCCCCGGGGCGGGACGGGAGCGCCCCTACTGGTCCGAGGAGAAGCGGACCGCGCCCGCCGGTATGCGGGCGTCGCACCACACCCGCACGCCCTCCCTCAGCTCGTTGTCGGCGCCGACGACCGCGCCGTCGCCGATGACGGTGCCGGTCAGGACCGAGCGCGTGCCGATGCGGGCGCCCGTGCCGATGAGCGAGTCGGTTATCACGGCGCCCGGCTCGATCACGGCGCCGTCCAGGATGGTGCTGCCGGACACCCGCGCGCCCTCGGCCACGAACGCGCCCTCGCCCACCACCGTTCCGCCGGTCAGCTTGGCGTCCGGCGCGACGACGGCCGTCGGCAGGACCAGGCGGTCGCCGCAGCGGCCGGGGACCGCCGGGGACGGCGCACGGCCGAGGACCAGGTCGGCCGAGCCGCGCACGAAGGCGGCCGGCGTGCCCAGGTCCAGCCAGTACGTCGAGTCCACCATGCCCTGCAGGTGCGCCCCGGCGGTCAGCAGTTCCGGGAAGGTCTCCCGCTCGACCGACACCGGCCGGCCCTGGGGGATGGTGTCGATGACCGAGCGGCGGAAGACATACGCCCCCGCGTTGATCTGGTCGGTGACGATCTCCTCGGGCGTCTGCGGCTTCTCCAGGAACGCGAGCACCCGGCCCGTTCCGTCGGTGGGGACCAGGCCGTAGGCGCGGGGGTCCGTGACGCGGGTCAGGTGCAGGGAGACGTCCGCGCCCGTCGTCTCGTGCGTGCGCACCAGCGCGCGGATGTCGAGGCCCGTCAGGATGTCCCCGTTGAAGATCAGGACGGGCTCGTCCGGGCCGGAGCACAGGCGCGAGGCCACGTTGCGGATGGCGCCGCCGGTGCCGAGCGGCTCCTCCTCCGTCACGTACTCCAGGTGGAGTCCGAATGCGGAGCCGTCACCGAAGTAGGGCTCGAAGACCTCGGCCAGGTACGACGTGGCCAGCACGATGTGGTCGACGCCCGCCGCCTTGGCCCGGGCCAGCTGGTGTGTCAGGAACGGCACCCCCGCCGCCGGGACCATCGGTTTGGGGGTGTGCACCGTGAGCGGGCGCAGCCGGGTGCCCTTGCCGCCGACCAGGAGGATCGCTTCTGTCACCTGTCGTCTCTGCTTCCTGCCGGGACCGGCCGATCTGTTGTCCGGCCGGCCAGTTTATGCAGATCGCCGCCCACGCCCCTGAGGGCCGTGCGCTGTGCTGGCGTCAGCGGCCCTGGTAGCGCGCAGCGGTGGAGCGGACCGTGCCGAGCTTGGCGTAGAGCTGCCGTCCGGGGCAGTCGGTGGCGAAGCCGTCCCGGTGTCCGGAGATCACGTTCAGGCGTACGTTCTTTCCCTTTGCGTACAGATTCCCACCGCCGGACTTCAGATAGGTCTTGCTCTTCGGGTCCATCCCGTAGAGCCCGAGCTTCCAGGCGGTCAGCTGGGCCACGGCCCGCACGGCGGCCGAGGCGGGCTTGGACTTGCTGTAGGTGCCGACGACGGCGATCCCCATGCTGTTGCTGTTGAACCCCATGGTGTGGGCGCCCAGCACCGCCTTCGCCACGCCCCCGGCGCGGCCCTCGTAGATGTGCCCGCACTTGTCGACGAGGAAGTTGTAGCCGATGTCCCGCCAGCCCATGCTCCTGACGTGGTAGCGGTAGATGCCGCGGATGACCGACGGGGCCTGGGAGCAGGTGTAGTTGTTGCCCGAGGCCGTGTGGTGGACGAAGGCCGCCTTCACCTTCTTCGTGTAGACGAACCCTCCCTTGCGCAGCTTCTCGTCGGCGCCCCAGCCGCGCCGGGTGACGATGCCCGGGCGCGGTCCGATGTACGGCTTGACGCGCTGCGACGTCGTCGGTTCCCCGCCGCGCGGGGCGAGCGTCTCCTCCCGCGTCGCCTCC
>NZ_JBSFNN010000090.1:0-27007 GCF_053587115.1 Streptomyces sp. NPDC003697 | reverse complement strand
ACGTCCTCGGCGAGGTGCGGCAGGCGGCGGGCAGTTGGGGCATCTCGTTCGGGCTCGCCCCCGCGCACGCCCAGGGCCAGTACCAGGGGACCTCGTTCATGGGCGCCGACATCGGCAAGATGATCGCCCCCGCGCTGCTCACCTGGCTGGCGATCGAACACGGAACCCTCGGCTGGCTCGTCATGGCCGTCGGCTTCGCCGTGGCGGGGGCGGCGATGCCGTGGGTCGTCGCCCGGGCCCGGCGCGGCAGGGAAGCCGCGGTGCCGGTGTCCGGCTGAACCCGCCCCGGTCCCCTCCCGGACCGGATCAGTGCCTCACGACAAGGAGAAACACCGCGTGGACAACTCCGCCGAGCCGGCGCCCGCCCTGCAGTTCCCGGTCCGGGACGCGTCCGCTCCCGAGGGGACACCCCGGCACCGCTTCTCCTGGGACATCGCGCTGCCCGGTCCGGCCGGCCGGCTTCCCGCGCTGGTCCGCGCGGTCTTCGCCGTGCTGCTCCACCGCTACAGCGGTCAGGACGACCTCGCCCTGACCTGCTTCCCGGACCGCACCGCCGAAACGTCCGCCCGGCCCGTGGTGCTGCGGTCCCGCATCGAGGACGCCGTCACCGTCGCGGACCTGGCCGCCGCGCTGACGGCGGGAGCCGCCGGCCCCGGCGCCGCCGCCCCGGACAGCGGGCTGCGCGCCGCCGTCGCGGTCCGCACCGGGACGGCCGGCGCCCTCGCCGCCGAGGACGTCCTCGGCTTCCACCTCCTGCTGGAGGCGGTGCCGGCGGCCGGCGGCACCCGGTGCACCTTCCACTACGACCCCGCGAGGTTCACCGGGCCCTTCGTCTCCCGGATGGCCGCCAACCTCGGCACGCTGCTCCTGGACGCCGCCGCGCGGCCCGGCACATCGGTACGGCGGCTGCGCCTGCTCTCGGACGAGGAGACGCGCTACCTGCTCCACGAGGTCAACGCCACCGAACGCCCCTACCCCCGGGAGAGCTCCCTGCACGCGCTGGTCGAGGCGCAGGCGGCCCGTACCCCGCAGGCACCCGCCGTGGACTGCGACGGCGACGTCCTCACCTACGCGGAACTCGACGCGTGGGCGAACCAGATCGCCCGCGCCCTGGGCGGTCTGGGCGTCGCCCCGGGCAGCCGGGTCGGGGTGTCGACCGCACGCACCCGGCACACGGTGGCCCTGCTGCTCGGCATCCACAAGGCCGGCTGCGCCTACGTGCCCCTCGACCCCGCGTACCCCGCCGAACGACTCCGCGCGATCGCCGCCACGGCGGCCATGTCCGCGGTGGTCACCACCGGCGAGGACATCCCGGACTGGCTCGACGGCGTCGACGTCCTGCCGGTGACGTGGCGGACCCTGTCGGAGAAGGCCCGCAGCGAGCACGCCGGCGCGGTGCCGCCGGCCGCGGGCCCGCGGGACGCCACCCACCTGATCTACACCTCCGGTTCCACCGGCTCGCCCAAGGGCGTGGTCGTCACCCACCGCAATGTGGTCGCCCTGCTGGCCTGGGCCTGGGACACCTACCGCACCGAGGACGTCTCCCGGGTCCTGTTCGCCACCTCGCTCAACTTCGACCTGTCGGTGTTCGAGCTGTGGGCCCCGCTCACCATGGGCGGCTGCGTGGTCGTCGTCGACAACGTCCTCGCACTGACGGAGTCCCCCGGCCTGAATCCCAGCCTGGTCAACACGGTGCCGAGCGCGCTGCGGGTGCTGCTCCAGCGCAATGCCGTACCGGACTGCACCACCGTGCTGAACGTCGCCGGCGAACCCCTGTCCAGGGAACTCGTCAACTCGGCGTTCGACAGCACACGGGTCGAGCGCCTGTACAACCTCTACGGTCCCTCGGAGGACACCACGTACTCGACGTGGAAGTGCTTCACCGGACCGGTGGCGGACACTCCCACGATCGGCGTGCCGATCCACAACACCGCGGCCTACGTCCTCGACGCCCACGGGCAGCTCGTCCCGCGCGGCGCCGTCGGCGAACTCCACCTGGCGGGCGCGGGCGTGGCCCAGGGGTACGCCGGTGACCCGGAGCGCACCGCGGAGGTCTTCGTCGCGAGCCCCGCCGGCCTGCCCGCCGCGACCCTGTACCGGACCGGAGACCTCGCCCGGTGGACCGAGGAAGGCGAGCTGTACTTCCTGGGCCGCCGGGACAACCAGGTGAAGGTGCGTGGCTTCCGGATCGAACTCGGCGAGATCGAGTCGGTGGTGCGGGAGGCCGTCGGCCTGCGCGACGTCGCCGTGCTGGCCGTCGGGGCCGAGGACGGCGCCCGCCTCGTCGCCTACGTCGGCCAGTCCGGCGACGAGGCCGAGGTCGCGCGCCTCCGGGACCATCTGGGCGCCAGGCTGCCGCACTACATGCAGCCCGCGAAGATCGTCCTCGACGGGGCGCTGCCGCTGCTGCCCAACGGCAAGGTCGACCGGAAGGCCCTCCAGGCGCGGCGCGTCGACTGGACGGAGGGCGGCGCCGCCGGCTCCCCGCCGGACGGCGCCGACCAGGTGGCCGTCGCCGGGGTGTGGTCACGGCTGCTGGGACTGGAGCAGATCGGCTCCGACCTCGACTTCTTCTCCGTCGGCGGGCACTCCCTGCTGGCCACGCTGCTGGCGGCCAGGCTCGGCGAGGAGTTCGGCGTGGCCGTCAGCGTGGCCGAGCTCTACCGGAACCGGACCGTGACGGAGCAGGCCCGCATGATCCGCGACAAGCGCGAGGGGGCCACGGCGGCCGTCGGCACCGGCACGGAGGCACGACTGCGGGCCGTCGCCGACACACTGCGGGACTCCGCCCGCGGACACGGGGTGCCGGGCGCCAGCGCGGCCGTCTACATCGACGGCGAACTCGCCATCACCCACTACGGCTTCGACGAGGCCGAGCAGCGCACACCGCGCTCGGACCGGTCGCGCCAGCGGATCACCTGCGTCACCAAGGCCCTCCTGGCGTTCGTGGCGCTGCGACTCGTCGACCGAGGCCTCATCGGGCTGGACGAGCCGCTCGACGGGCATCTGCCGCAGGCGTTCCGGCGCCGGGACGGCCGCACCGTGAAGGTGACGCTGCGCCAGTTGCTGTCGCACACCAGCGGCATCGACGACTCCTACGAGGTGTGGCACGCGACCGACTTCGAGGACATCGAGCAGTACGTCACCAGTTTCGGCGCGTACGGGCAGCTCTTCGAGCCCGGTACGGTCTTCGCCTACTCCGCGTGCGGCACCTCCATCGTCGCCGCGCTGATCGGGAAGCTCCTGGGCATGCCGTGGCGCAGGGCGGTGAACGAGCTGCTGTTCGCCCCGCTCGGCATCGAGGCGATACCCGAGACGCTCGCCGAGGACGGCCACTACGGCGACGCGGTCGCCGGCGGTCACCTCTGGGACGACAGGACCCAGACCTACCGTTCGCACGACCCGGTACCGCAGACCGTCGCCGACGACGCGGCCGGTCCGTTCTCCGTCTGCCTGACCATCGGCGAGCTGGCCCAGATCGCCCTGCTGGCGCTGAACGACGGTGTCACGGCGCAGGGCGAACGCCTGCTGTCGGAGGAACTCGCCCGGCAGATGCGCACCCCGCAGGTCGACGTCCCCGGGCACCACTTCATGCACGCCTGGGGGCTCGGGTGGCTGATGTTCGGTCCCGAGGCGTTCGGGTTCAACTCCAACGGCAGCGGACACCACAACTTCATCCAGGTCTTCCCCGAGGAGAAGACGTTCCTGCTGCTGCTGGCCAACGCCTATCCGGTCTTCGGGCTCTACGAGGACCTGCTGCGCTCACTCACCGGCAGGGGCCTGGTGCACACCGGCCGCAGCTTCGACCTGGAACTGTCCGACTGCGTCGGCCGGTACGAGTCGGACGGATACCGGATCACCGTCCACCAGGGCACCGAACATCTGGGCTACACCTACGCGGAACGGCGACCGGACGGGAGCTGGGCCGATCTCGACGAGGGCGACCTGGTGCTGTCGGGGGCGGGCGGATTCAGCTCCATATCGGAACGGAACGTGCTGGCCGGCTCCATCTCGTTCATCCCGGCACCCGGCACCCGCACAGCGGCCTACGCCCGGATCGGCCAGCGCTTCGTGGTCAAGGTCTCCCAGCCGGCGCGGTGACCGCCCGGCAGCCGCCCGCCCCGAGCCGGCGCGGCGCCCGCCCGACGGGCGGGTTCGCCGGCTCATCTCCGACAATCGCACCCTTGACGAACGACTTGAGATGGGCTGCGGCGTCTTCGGTCAACCCGACGCCAAGGCCATCGTCGACGAGGTGCTCCTTCCAGAAGTCCGCCTGGTGCCCGGGCAACGGCCGGTTCGCCCGCTTCCGGCTTCCTCCGGGGTGTGACACCGTCGGCCCGGAACACAGATCGACCCAACCTCGGAGAGCCTGGCCCGCTACCTCGCCGAGTGGTTCGTCGCCGAGGTCGAACCGGGGATCTCTGGCCGGCTTCGGGCGGTGCGCGTCTCCGAAACCGCGTCGTCGTGGGCCGAGTACGAGGTCGCCGACCGGGGTTGACCGGCGACCTGGCTACCGAAAAAATCGCCGACTGACGGTAAGTCACCTACGCGGCAGGACTCAGGACAAGGACGCAGCTGTGAGCGAGACGCCTCAAGAGTTCGGTCAGGATGTCCCCATCCTGATCGAGTTCAACCAGCGCGGCGGGGTGCGCCAGGTGGCCCTGAGTGCTCCCGAGACGGTCGAGCGGTCGGCCGAGGCTGTGAACCAGGCGATGGGCACAATCCGCGGCATGGCGGAGCGCGTCCGCGGCACCGTCACGCAGATGGCGGTGCGGCCCGACTCCGTCGAGGTCGAGTTCGGGATCAAGTTCGACGCCGAGGCCGGTGCCGTCATCGCAAAGACCGGGGTCGAGGCCGCCGTGACCGTCAAGCTCGCCTGGGGACCAGGGACGCAGGGATGAGCCACGCCAACGTCCCCAGAGCTCCACGTGTCATCCTCCAGGACGTCAGGAACTTCACCGTCCAGATCCGCCACCCGGCCGACGACCGGGTGCTCGGTACCGGCGTCGTCATCTCCTCCACTGGCCTGGTAGCCACTTGCGCCCACGTCATCCGGGCCAGCGGGGTGGAGCCGCGGGCCAGACGCGAGGCCCAGGTGCGGGTCTACTTCCCGTCGTCGAGCCGGGACGCCGCGCCTGCGGAGCTCCGCACGGCCTGGGTCGCGGCCTCCTTCTCCGACAGCGACGACGACCTCGTCTGCCTCCAGGTGGATGGGGCTCTGCCGCTGCCCGCGCACCGGGTGGCCGTGCTCGGCGCGGCCAGCGACTCCCAGGACCATGCCTTCCGCAGCTACGGGTACCGCCAACTTGAGGGCTACCTTGGGGCGTGGGCCCGCGGCCTGATCCTGGGCGAGGTCGACCCACCGGACGGATACAGGCTGCTGCTCGACCCCATCCAGCTCGAGTCGAGCCACATCGACGCGGGGATGAGCGGCGCACCCGTCCTCGACCTCAACCGGAACCTCGTGATCGGCGTAGTGTCGGAGACCTGGGTCGCTGAGCTGGCGGGCAAGGATCGGGACACCGCGTGGGCCGTGAACGCCGCCCTGCTCGACCACTCGCCACTCCGTGTCGACCTTCGGTCGGAGCCGCTTCCGCTGATCACCGCCGAGCAGGCGCGGGTCCAGCCGGCCCTGGCGGACCGCGCCGCCCCGCGGCCCGGTGCCCGCCGGATGGACGACGCGCCTCTCCCGCTGCCGGAGTGGGTCGGCCGTGAAGCGCTGATGGAGGAACTCGATCGGTGCGGTGCCGACGACGAGATCCTTGTCGTGGGTCTGGTCGGCTTCGGCGGCGAGGGCAAGAGCAGCCTGGCGCGCCGGTGGGTCGACCAGGTCGCTGCCGCTGTCGGACCCGAGGCGGTGAGGATCTTCTGGTGGAGCTTTACCGAACGGGCCAGCGCTGACGACTTCCTGGCGGCTGCCCTGGAGTTCACCAGCGGGGGCACGATCTCCCCGGAGGAGCTTCCGGACGGGCGAGCCCGGGCGGAGTGCGTTGCGGGCCTGCTGGCGCTGGGCCGATTCCTGTTCGTGCTCGACGGCCTGGAGGTGATACAGCACCAGGATGGCGACCACTACGGCGCCCTGGCCAGCAGCGACCTTCACGACTTCCTCACCTTCTTCGCCACCCCCGGCCACCGCTCCTTCTGCCTCATCACCACCCGGGCCCCTGTCTTCGATCTTGTCCCGTACGTGACGTACCAGCAGATCGACGTCGATCCGCTCCAGCCGCTGCCGGGACGGGAGCTGCTGCGCAAGCTCGGGGTCCACGGCCCCGACGCCTCGCTGGATCAGATCGTGAGGGACTGGGGAGGGCACGCGCTCACACTCAGCCTCATGGCCGCCTACCTGGCCAAGCGGTATGGCGGCGACGTCCGCCGGGTCACCTCGTTGCCCGCCCCCGATCGGGGCCAGCCACGGGACGTCATGGTCCGCCGCATCCTGCACGAGTACGATGCCTGCCTGACCGACGAGGAGCGCTCCTTCCTCACCCGGTACAGCGTGTTCCGCACTCCCGTCCTCGACGAGGCGCTGCGCATCGTGCTGCCCGACACGCCCTGGGCTGAGATCGCCGCCGATTCTCGCCAGACGCTCTCGATCATGTTCGACCATCTGACCGCCGCGCGGATCATCCGTCGCGACGTCGGGGACCGGACGAGCATGCACCCACTGGTCAGAGACTTCTTCGCCGGCCGGGCCGAGCAGGGCGAGGAGCGACGGGCCCTGCACCGGCGCGCCATGGACTACTATCTGGCGCTGGGCCCGAGTGACCAGCACCCGCAGACCCTCGACGAGCTCGGGCCGCTCGTGGAGTCTGTGCACCACGCCTGCCAGTCCGGCGCGTACGACGAGGCGTGCGATCTGGTGAGTGCCCGACTCTACGGCGGCGAGGACGGGCTGATCACCCGCCAACTCGGCGCGTACGAGACAGCGCTGTCGGTCTTTGCCGACTTTCACCCGCAAAGCAACCTGATGCGCCAGCCGCTGGTCCGCGGCAGCGAGGCCCGGGGCTGGATCCAGCACGAGGTCGCGACCTGTCTCCAGATGCTCGGGCGACTGCGCGACGCGGGCCACGCGACCCGGCGGGCGTTACAGGCATTCAAGGCGGTCGGCGCCTGGCACGACGCCGCGGTCAGCTGCCAGAACCTGGCTGAGCTCTATCTCAGCCTCGGCGCCCTCCCGATCTGCGGGCCTGTGATCGAGGATGCCTTCGCTCTGGCCCGCCGGACGCAGGACCAGGAGGACCTGCTCGTTGCCGAGACCGTGAGCGGGACGCTGGCGCACTTGCAGGGACGCTCGGCCGACGCGGAACGCGCCTTCGCCGAGGCGCTGCGGATCGCCGGCGAGTTCACACCCATTCCCGCGCTCTACAGCAGCAGCGGGATCCGCTACGCGGAGCACCTGAGGCTGAACGGAAGGGCCCGGGAGGCCCTCCAGGTCCACCAGACCAATCTGGAGATCTGCCGGGCCGCCGGATGGCGGGGCGACGAGGCCGGCTGCCTCGCCGGACTCGGAGATCTCGCACTCGACGCAGGAGACCCCGACCTCGCTCGGCGTCACTACACCGAGGCGTTGCGGATCGCGCGCGGCATCACCCGGCGGGACGTGCTCATCAGCGCCATGCTGGGGCAGGTCCGGTGGGCGCTCTGCATAGGCGAGCCGCTGCCGTCTGTCCAGACCGACCTCAAGCACGCGCTCGCCATGGCGACCGTCGGCGGCTACCGGATCGCCGAGATCGAGGCGCGGCTGCTTCTCGCCCGGGCCCAGCACGCGCAGGGCGATGACGAGGGGGCCTGGACAGAGTTGGCGCAAGCCGACCAGATGAGCGCCGAGACGGGCTACCACTGGGGGCAGTCGGCCGCACAGGCCCTGATCGAGGAGTGGGAGGCCGTGGTCTGAGGGACCGGCGCCGACCTCTACTCGTCCGCGTCGGCCTGAGTCTCGCCCTCCTCCGCCGACTCCTTGTCAGCGTTGAGCGTGCCGACCAGACGGGCCAGCAGCTCGGGGGGCAGTCGGCCGTCGATCGCGGACGGATATTTCTGGGGCCGCACGTCCGGGACCAGCTCCTCGCCCGGCTCTCGATTCTGATCCGCTGTCATCTCGGTGGCCTCCAATTACGAGCGCGGTGTCCCTGCCCTTCGGGCGTCTCATGGTAAGGCGATGGTGTGGCTCCAGTAGCCCATTCCCGCTGATCACCTTGCCGCCCATCCCACGCAACGTGAGTATTGGCCAACCAGAATCCGTCCGCATGCCCTGACTCACGCCGACACCGCATCCCGCCCCACTCCAACGGGGTGAAGAGGTGGCAGTGGAAGGCAGCGCCGAAAGACGGGTTCCACGTGCTGCGGCACACCTACGCATCGATCACGCCGGAGGCGGGGGAGTCCGCGGTGACGCCGGCGCGACGGCCCGGGCATTCCTCCCCGGCTGTCACGCTTGGTTACGATGCTCCCTTCATGCCGGAGGCGGGAAGCAAGGGCCGTGCCTCCATCGACGGACTGCTGGGGAGGCAGACGAGTGTGCCAGTCGAACCTCCCAGATTCTTCCCCCGGGGCTGATCGTGGGCGTTTTCCCGGATTGCGGCACGTTGGAGATGGCCATGGAATGCAAGACGGATTGCGGCACGTTGGAGATGGTCATGGAATGCAGGGAAAATGAGCGTGGGTGTCTTATAAAATGCTGAGGGAGGTCACAGCGACCCGCTACGTCGAACCTCTCCGCTCCGGCGGCTCCGTACCAGGGATCATCGAGGCCGACGACCTGGGCACGTACGTCGTGAAGTTCACCGGTTCCGCGCAGGGGCGCAAGGCGCTGGTCGCCGAGGTGATCGTGGGAGAGCTGGCGCGCGCCCTCGGCCTGAGGGTCCCCGACCTCGTCCTCGCGCACTTCGATCCCGGTCTCGCCGCGCACGAACCGCACCAGGAGGTGCGGGACCTGCTGAACGCCAGCCCGGGCATGAACCTCGGCATGGACTACCTGCCGGGCGCCCGGGACTTCACCCCGGAGGTCGCCGAGGGCTTCCGGGTGGACCCGCTGGAGGCGGGCCGGATCGTCTGGCTGGACGCGCTGACGGCGAACGTGGACCGGACCGTCCACAGCTCGAACCTGATGATCTGGCCCACCCTCGGTACGGTCCCGCCCCGGCTGTGGCTCATCGACCACGGGGCGGCCCTGGTCTTCCACCACCGCTGGGACACCTCGGTCCCGGGGAAGCCCTACGACTTCCGCCACCACGCGCTCGGCCCGTACGCCCCCGACGTCGAGGCCGCCGACGCCGAGCTGGCGCCGCGCGTGACGGAGGAGCTGCTGCGGCAGGTGGTGGCCCGGGTGCCGGAGGCCTGGCTCACCGGTGAACCCGGTTTCGCGGGGCCCGAGCAGGTCCGCGACGCCTACGCGGACTACCTCTGCGCACGGGTCAAGGCGTCCGCGGACTGGCTGCCCACCGACTTCCCCGGCCGGGATCAGCTCGCCGCCGAGGAGGCACGGCGGGCGGCGAGGACACGGCAGGGCCGGCCCGACTGGCTCAAACAGGTCCCAGACCTCCACGGGAAGCCGGCAGCGGAGCAGGACTGGTCGCGCCACCTGGGCTGACGGCACCACCGGGGCCCGTCCCCGTCCCCCCGGACCCGCCCGGCCGGGGACGGGCCCTGGCCGGGCGGGCACCGGCGTGGGCCGCCGCGCCGGCCGTCAGCCCTCGAGCAGTTCGTACGCCGGCAGCGTCAGGAAGTCCGCGTAGTCCTCGTCCAGCGACACCTTCAGCAGCAGGTCGTGCGCCTGCTGCCAGCGGCCGCCGGCGAACGCCTCCTCGCCCAGCTCCGCCCGGATCGCGTCCAGCTCCCGGTCCGCGACCCTCCGCGCCAGCCCGGCGGTGACCTTCTCGCCGGTGTCGAGAACGACCCCCGCGTTGATCCACTGCCAGATCTGGGACCGGGAGATCTCGGCGGTGGCCGCGTCCTCCATCAGGTCGAAGATGGCGACCGCGCCGAGACCGCGCAGCCAGGCCTCGATGTAGCGGATGCCGACCTGCACGGCGTTGACCAGGCCCGCGTGCGTCGGCCTGGCGTCGAGGGAGTCGATCGCGATCAGATCGGCCGCCTTGACGTCGACGTCCTCACGCAGGCGGTCCTTCTGGTGCGGCCGGTCGCCGAGCACCCGGTCGAAGGACTCCATGGCGATCGGGACCAGGTCCGGGTGGGCCACCCAGGAGCCGTCGAAGCCGTCGGCGGCCTCGCGGTCCTTGTCGGCGCGGACCTTCTCGAAGGCGACCCGGTTGACCTCGGGGTCCCGGCGGGAGGGGATGAAGGCCGCCATGCCGCCGATCGCGTGCGCGCCGCGCCGGTGGCAGGTGCGCACCAGGAGTTCGGTGTAGGCGCGCATGAACGGGGCCGTCATCGTCACGGCGTTGCGGTCCGGCAGGACGAACTTCGCCCCGCCGTCACGGAAGTTCTTGACGATCGAGAAGAGGTAGTCCCAGCGGCCGGCGTTCAGCCCGGAGGCGTGGTCGCGCAGCTCGTGGAGGATCTCCTCCATCTCGTACGCCGCCGTGATCGTCTCGATCAGGACGGTGGCCCGGACGGTGCCCTGCGGCACGCCCAGGTAGTCCTGGGCGAACACGAAGACGTCGTTCCACAGCCGCGCCTCCAGGTGGGACTCCGTCTTCGGCAGGTAGAAGTACGGGCCCTTGCCGAGGCCGGTCAGCCGCTTGGCGTTGTGGAAGAAGTACAGGCCGAAGTCGACGAGGGCGCCGGGGACCGGGGTGCCGCCGGAGCCCACGAGGTGACGCTCGTTCAGGTGCCAGCCGCGCGGACGGGTGACGACCGTCGCGAGCTCCTCCTGCGGCCGCAGGGCGTAGGACTTGCCGGACCGCGGGTCCGTGAAGTCGATGTTCCTGGTGAAGGCGTCGATCAGGTTGAGCTGGCCGAGGACGACGTTCTCCCAGGTAGGGGCGGAGGCGTCCTCGAAGTCGGCGAGCCAGACCCGCGCGCCCGAGTTGAGCGCGTTGACGGTCATCCTCCGGTCGGTCGGGCCGGTGATCTCCACCCGGCGGTCCTCGAGCGCCGGCGGAGCCGGTGCCACCTTCCAGGAGTCGTCCGCGCGGATGCCGGCGGTCTCCGGGAGGAAGTCGAGGGTGCAGGTGCGGGCGATCTCGGCGCGGCGCTCGGCACGGCGGGCGAGGAGTTCGTCGCGGCGCGGCGTGAACCGCCGGTGCAGCTCGGCCACGAAGGCGAGCGCCGTGTCGGAGAGGACCTCCTCCTGCCGGGGCAGGGGCTCGGCGTCGACGACGGCCAGCGGGGACGGCGCTGGTGCGGACATGAGCTGTCACTTCCTTCGGGGGAGCTTCTTCGGCGAACCACGTTCGTCGCCACCCTGCCGTGGCACGGGCCGCCCCGGGGCGGGAGAGGTGCCGTTGCCACTCGTGGAGCGCGGCGGGTGCCGACGAGCGTGGATAGTAGTTTCCTCATGGTGGAAGTCAATGGCTCGCTGACGCCGTGACGGCCGGCGGCGGAGCCCCGTGGCGCCCGGTGCCGTCCGTTCATTCGAGGTGGCGCAGGTCGTCCGGCGTGTCGATGTCGTACGGACGGGCCACGTCGCCGCACTCGACGAGAGTGATCGCCTCCTCGTGCGCCCTCAGATAGGCGCGTGCCCCCCGGTCGCCGGTCGCGGTCGCCGCGATGCCCGCCCAGTGGGCCGCGCCGAACAGGACCGGGTGGCCGCGCACGCCGTCGTACGCCGCCGAGACCAGGGACGTCTCGTCCCGGTGGGCAGCCAGGACGCGGGCCACCGCCTCCGGGCCGATGCCCGGCTGGTCGACGAGGCAGACCAGGGCCGCCCGGGTGCCCGTGCCGGCGAGCGAGTCCAGCCCGGCCCGCAGCGAGGAGCCCATGCCGCCGGCCCACGCGGAGTTCTCCACGAGCACGCAGCCGCCGAGCTCCGCCCGCTCCCGCACGGTGGCGGCCCGCGCCCCCAGGACCACGTGGACGCGCCCGCAGCCCGCCGCCCGCAGCACCTCGACCGCGCGCTCCACCAGGGGCCGTCCCCGGTGGCCGAGCAGCGCCTTGGGCCGCCCGCCCAGCCGGCGCCCGCCTCCGGCGGCCAGCACCAGCCCGGCGACCTCGCCCGCGTTCCCTGTCATACGTCCTGCTTACCCACCCGGACGGGGGCCGTGCTCGCCGTTCGGCCGTGTCCGCCCTTCGGCCGCGCGGGTCCGCCGGCCGTGCCGGCCCGTGCCTGCCCGCCTGTCGTGCCGCCCGGCGGCTTCGCGGCGGCTTCTCGGCGACCGGCGGCCTCGAAGCCCGCGCCGTCCGCCACCCCGCGCCGTCCACGTTCGGAAGAAGGTTCGAAGGACACCGTGGGGCCGAATTTTGCTCCGCACGGTGGCGCGGCGGCCACAGAGTGTCGTTTACTGGCCCGCATCCCGCGGCGCCCCGCCCGCTCCACGGGGGCCCGGCGGGACGGCCACGGACGTGCGCACAACGCGGTGCGAGGGGGAGGGCTGTGTTGCGGAGCTTGGGGCAGATGCCGGTGACCGGCAGCGGAGAGGACCCGAGGGTGGCCGGACTGCGCACGGCCGTGTCCCGGCTGCGCCGCCAGCTCGCCGCCCACCCGGACTTCCCCGACCGCGCCATCGCGGAGGACGAACTGGCCGCCCTGGCCGCGATGACGGGCCGGGACGTCCCCGAGATCCCGCGTCTGCGCCGCTCCCTGCTGGTGATCGCGGGTGCGCTCGGCTCCGTCAGCGCCCTGCGGCCGGGGCTGTCCGACGTGCGCGACGCGGTGGACCTGTTCGGGCCGCCGGGCGGATGACGGGCGGCCCGGGGTGCCGCGGCGGTCCCGTGTCCCGCGCGACGCGTCAGCCCGCGCTCGCCAGTGCCTCCGACAGCTCCGCCGCGACCTGCTGGAGCACCGGCACGATCTTCTCCGTCGCCTCCTCCGTGACCCGGCCGGCCGGCCCGGAGACGGAGATCGCGGCGGCCGTGGGGGAGCCCGGCACCCGGACGGCGAGGCAGCGGACCCCCATCTCCTGCTCGCCGTCGTCGAGCGCGTAGCCGAGGTCGCGCACCTGGGCCAGGGCGGCGAGGAAGTCCTCGGGAGCGGTGATCGTCCTGTCCGTGGCGGCGGGCATGCCGGTCCGGGCGAGCAGGGCCCGCACCTCGTCGTCCGGGACGCCGGCCAGCAGCGCCTTGCCCACGCCCGTCGAGTGCGGCAGGACCCGCCGGCCGACCTCCGTGAACATGCGCATCGAGTACTTGGAGGGCACCTGCGCCACGTAGACGACCTCGTCGCCGTCGAGCAGCGCCATGTTCGCCGTCTCACCGGTCTCCTCGACCAGGCGCGCCAGGTACGGGCGGGCCCAGGTGCCCAGCAGCCGGGACGCGGACTCGCCGAGCCGGATCAGACGGGGGCCGAGCGCGTACCGGCGGTTGGCCTGCTGGCGCACGTACCCGCAGGCCACCAGAGTGCGCATCAGCCGGTGAATGGTGGGCAGCGGCAGGCCGCTGGTCACCGACAGCTCGCTCAGGCCGACCTCGCCGCCCGCGTCCGCCATCCGCTCGAGCAGGTCGAAGGCGCGCTCGAGGGACTGGACCCCGCCGCCGGCGGACGACTTGGCGGAGTCGGTGGTGCTGGCGCTGGACGTCGGCACGGCGCGTTCCTTTCGGGGCGGGCAGGAAGGGCCAAAGCCTACCGGGAGGCCGGTCGGCTCCCTGCTGGTGCGGAGCTGCGTGCTGCTTCCCGTGATCGTGTTTTTTCACCGTGCGGCACCGTCCAGCTCTCGTCGTGCGGACAGCGCCTCCGTGCCCTCCCGGAGGGTGCCCTTGACGGGTGCCGAGGGGGAGTGAAGACTCCTTCAACAGAACGTTGAAGTTCATCGCGCGGTGTGCCTCCCGTTCCCGGCACGGAACACGGCGGCAAGGAAGGGGTCCGGGTGTCCGACGCCGAACTGGTGCTGCGCTCGACGCGCGTCATCACTCCCGAGGGGACGCGCGCGGCCTCGGTCGCGGTCACCGGGGGGACGATCACGGCCGTCCTGCCGCACGACGCCGCGACGCCGCCCGGCGCCCGGGTGGAGGACTTCGGCGACGACGTGCTGCTGCCCGGCCTGGTCGACACCCACGTGCACGTCAACGACCCCGGCCGCACCGAGTGGGAGGGCTTCTGGACCGCCACCCGCGCGGCGGCGGCCGGCGGCGTCACCACCCTCGTCGACATGCCCCTGAACTCGCTCCCGCCCACCACGACGGTGGAGCACCTGCGGGTCAAGCAGGAGGCCGCGCGCGACCGGGCGCACGTCGACGTCGGCTTCTGGGGCGGCGCCCTGCCCGGCAACGTCAAGGACCTCCGCCCGCTGCACGAGGCCGGCGTTTTTGGATTCAAGGCCTTCCTGGCGCCCTCGGGCGTGGACGAGTTCCCGCACCTGGACCAGCCGCAACTGGCCCGCTCCCTCGCGGAGATCTCCGGTTTCGGCGGCCTGCTCGTCGTGCACGCCGAGGATCCGCACCGCCTCGCCGCGGCCCCGCAGCGGGGCGGCCCCCGGTACGCCGACTTCCTCGCCTCCCGCCCGCGCGACGCCGAGGACAGCGCCATTGCGGCCCTGATCGCACAGGCCCGACGGTTCGGCGCGCGCGTGCACGTCCTCCACCTGTCCTCCGGCGACGCCCTGCCGCGGATCGCGGCCGCCCGGGCCGAGGGCGTGCGCCTGACGGTGGAGACCTGCCCCCACTACCTGACCCTGGCCGCGGAGGAGGTCCCGGACGGCGCCGGCGAGTTCAAGTGCTGCCCGCCCATCCGGGAGGCCGCCAACCGGGACCTGCTGTGGCGGGCGCTGGCCGACGGCACCATCGACTGCGTGGTCACCGACCACTCGCCGTCCACCGCCGACCTCAAGACGAACGACTTCGCCACCGCCTGGGGCGGCATCTCCGGTCTCCAGCTGAGCCTGCCGGCCGTGTGGACCGAGGCCCGCCGACGCGGCCACGGCCTGGAGGACGTCGTCCGCTGGATGTCCGCCGGGCCCGCCGCCCTCGTGGGCCTCGGCCGCAAGGGCGCCGTCGAGGCGGGCCGTGACGCGGACTTCGCCGTCCTCGCGCCCGACGAGACGTTCACCGTGGACCCCGCCGCCCTGCAGCACCGCAACCGCGTCACCGCGTACGCGGGCCGGACCCTGTACGGCGTCGTGAAGTCGACCTGGCTGCGCGGCCGGCGCATCGTGGCCGACGGCCGGTTCGCCGAACCGGGCGGCCGCCTGCTGCGCCGCGGCGACTGATCCCCACCCGGCCCCCGCGCAGCCCGACACCGGAAGGACGACCTGATCACCGTGACGGCGATTCCCCGCTACACCGGCGACGCCGGACCCTACGCAGGCGGCGACCCGTACGCGGACTACCGCACCGCCGACTTCCCCTTCACGCACCATCCCGACCTCGCCGACCGGCGGCTCGGCGCCGGTGTCGTCGCCGCCAACGACGAGTTCTTCGCCGAGCGGGAGAACCTGCTGGTGCCCGGGCGCCCCGTGTTCGACCCCGCTCTCTTCGGGCACAAGGGCAAGGTCATGGACGGCTGGGAGACCCGTCGCCGCCGCGGTGTCTCGGCCGGCCGTCCCTGGCCCGCCGACGAGGACCACGACTGGGCGCTGATCCGGCTCGGCGCGCCGGGAGTCGTCCGCGGCATCGTCGTCGACACGGCCCACTTCCGCGGCAACCACCCGCAGGCGGTGTCCGTCCAGGGCGCGTCCGTACCGGGTTCCCCCTCGCCGGAGGAACTGCTCGCGGAGGGTGTCGCGTGGACGACGATCGTCCCGCGCACGCCGGTCGGCGGCCACGCGGCCAACGGCTTCACGGTGGACTGCGGACGGCGCTTCACCCACCTGCGCCTCAACCAGCATCCCGACGGCGGCATCGCGCGTCTGCGGGTCCACGGCGAGGTCGTGCCCGACCCGGAGTGGCTGCGGGTGCTCGGCACGTTCGACGTCGTCGCCCTGGAGAACGGCGGCCGGGTCGAGGACGCCTCGGACCTCTTCTACTCCCCGGCCGCCCACACCATCCAGCCGGGCCGCTCCCGCACGATGGGCGACGGCTGGGAGACCCGTCGCCGCCGCGACCGCGGCAACGACTGGATCCGCTACCGCCTCGTGGCGCGGGCCGAGGTCCGCGCGATCGAGATCGACACCGCCTGCCTGAAGGGCAACAGCGCCGGATGGGCCTCGGTCTCCGTGCGGGACGGCGAGGACGGCGAGTGGACCGAGGTCCTGCCGCGCACCCGCCTCCAGCCGGACACCGACCACCGCTTCGTCCTGCCCGGCCCGGCGGTCGGCACGCACGCGCGTCTGGACATCCACCCCGACGGGGGCATCTCCCGCCTGCGGCTGTTCGGCTCGCTCACCCAGGAGGGCGCGGCGGAGCTGGCGGCCCGCCACCGGGGAGCCGGCGGCTGAACCCGCCGGCCCGCGGGAACCCGCCCGGCCGGACGGCACCGGATGCGTGCCGGGGGCGGGCCCGGGGCTCGGGGGCGCCGGCCTCCTCGGGCGCCGGGCCCGCCGGCCAGGTGTGGAGCGGCCTCACCAGGCGTCGTACCCAGGTGCCGTGCGCGGATGCCGTATCCGGTGCCGGTGCCGGTGCCGGTGCCGGTGCCGGTGCCGGTGCCGTGTCCGGGTGCCGTCGTCAGGCGTCCTCCAGCGCGTCGGACATCGGCGGCGGATCGCCGCCGCGGCGCCGGTACCGCTCGCGCCACCGGCGCCGCACCCTTTCCGCGGCGGCCAGGTATGCGTCCGGGACGCCCGGACGCGCCGGCTCGACCGCGGCGGCGACCTCGTCGTCCAGTGTCACCTCGACCCCGCCGACGCAGCCCGAGGTCATGTTGTAGAGGAAGGCGACGAGGGTGGCCAGCGCCGTCCCCAGAACCACCTCCAGCATCACCACCAGGCCGGTGAAGGCCATGCCCTCGCTCATCGGGGGCCATGTCCCCGGCTCCAGCGAGCTCAGCACGCCCCACCCGACGGCCACGGTCCCGACGACGCTCGCACCGAGACCCAGCAGGACCAGGAAGCTCGTCGCCATCACCGACCACGGATCCGCCTTCGAGACCCGTATCCGCACCCGGTGCGACGGCGGTGCCGGAGCGGCGGCCCGCGGCGGCCCGTCGCCCGCGGGGGCGGCGACGGGACCTGCCGGCCCGCCGGCGTCGTGGCCCCGCATCGGTCCGGGCGCCCGCCGGCCACCGTGCCAGCAGGGAACGCCGTCCCGCCGTGCGGGCTGCCGGCCGCCGGACCCGGAGGGGCGGAGGGTGCGCTTGGCTGGGCTCATGCCTTCTCCTCACATGCCGTGCGAAGGCCGTCGTGGCGGCGGGCTCGGACGACGGCGGGCGGACGCCGGGACAGGCGTGTGCGGCTCGGCGCCGGCGGTACCGTCCCCGTCGTGACACCTGGTGCGGCGCACCCGGCCGTCCTGACCGGCGCCGCCCCTCGAAGCGACCACGGGGGCCGGAGCCCGTCGGTGCAGACCGGCACCGTCGACTGCTCCGCGGATGTGACGGTATGCGTCGGTCGGTGACCGCGCATCCGGGCGTGTCCCGGCTCGCCGCCGGCATCCGGCCCGGTGGCGCGGCAGCGGGCGTGCCGCGCCCCGGCCCGGGTCAGGGCTGCGCGGCGCCTGTGGCGGCTCCCCGCCCGACCGAGCGGGGAGCGGGTGCGCGGTTGCTGCGGACGGATGAACCGGGCGGGAGACCGCTGCCTGCGGCGGCGCGGGAAGCGGCTGCGACCGACGGTCCGGATCGCGCCGTACCGGAGGCTGGAGCGCGGCGTACCCGAGGTGACCGGGGCACGCCGTACCCAGTGCCGGAGCCGGGCGTACCGGAGGGGCCGAGCGCGCCGTACCCGAGTGGCCGTCCAGCGGGTGGAACTTCCTGGTCCGCTCCCCGCGTTCTCCCCGCGTGACTCTTCAGCAAGAAATCGTCGGTAACGCCATGCAGATGGCGGTCGTCAACCTGCAGCCCGGCCAGACCGTCTACTGCGAGGCCGGGAAGTTCCTGTTCAAGACGGCGAACGTGACCATGGAGACGCGTCTGTCCGGACCCCCGACCGGCGGCCGGCAGGCCCAGGACGGCGCCGGCGGCCAGGGCGGCGGCATGGGCGGGCTGCTGCGCCAGGCCATGGGCACCGCCATGCAGGTCGGCCAGCGAGCCCTGGCCGGGGAGTCGCTGGCGTTCCAGTACTTCACCGCTCAGGGCGGCCAGGGCACCGTCGGTTTCGCGGGTGTGCTGCCCGGAGAGATGCGCGCACTGGAACTGGACGGCACCCGCGCGTGGTTCGCGGAGAAGGACGCGTTCGTCGCCGCGGAGGCCACCGTCGACTTCGGCATCGCCTTCCGCGGCGGGCGCACCGGCATGAGCGGCGGCGAGGGCTTCGTCCTGGAGAAGTTCACCGGGCACGGCACGGTGATCATCGCCGGGGCCGGCAACTTCATCGACCTGGACCCGGCGGACTTCGGCGGCCGCATCGAGGTCGACACCGGCTGCGTCGTCGCCTTCGAGGAGGGCATCCGCTACGGCGTCCAGCGCGTCGGCGGCCTCAACCGCCAGGGCATCATGAACGCCGTCTTCGGCGGCGAGGGCCTGTCACTGGCCACCCTGGAGGGCAGCGGCCGGGTCATCCTGCAGTCCCTGACCATCGAGAGCCTCGCCAACGCCCTGAAGAAGGCGCAGGGCGGCGACAAGCAGGGCCCGACGGGCGGTCTGTTCTCGACGCACACCGGCTGAGCGCGGCCGCCGGGGGACGGGCCGTGGGCCCGGCTCCGAGGACCTGCGGCGGTGCGCCGTGCCCTGAGGAGTCGCGCGCCACGCCGGGTCCGGAGGTGCTGCCGCCGTGGGCCGTGCCCGGAGCAGCCGCCGCCGTGCGCCGGTCGGGCGCTGCTGCTGCCGTGTGCCGCAGCCCGGAGCTGCTGCGGCCGTGCGCCGGGTATGACGCACGGCCGCCGCGCGCCGTGCCCGGAGGTGCTTCCGCCGCGCGCCGCGCGGGCGTCCCGTCGGCCCGGCGGGAGGCCGGCGCGGCGCCGCGGGCCCCGTTGTGCCGGGCGTCCGGCGCGAGCCCGGGCGGTCACTCGGACGGTGGCTGCGGGGAATGCCGGCCCGCGGCCGGGCCGAGCCCGCCGGTGCGACGGAAGGACCGGTCGTCGCTCACCGGAACACGGCCTCGGCGCCGCCCGGGATCTCCGCCAGGGCGACCGCGCGGCGCTCCCGCCGGGAGAGCTCGCAGGCCTCGGCGACGCGCAGCGCCTGCAGCGCCTCCCGCCCGTCGCACGGGTTGGGCCGCTCACCGCGGACGACCTGGACGAACGCGCACAGCTCCGCCTCGTAGGCGGGGCCGAAGCGTTCCAGGAACCCCGGCCACGGCCTGTCCGCGGCCGGCGGCCCGGTCGGTTCGGTGGACGCGACCGGCGTGCGGTCGTCGAGGCCGACGGCGATCTGGTCGAGTTCCCCGGCGAGTTCCATGCGCACGTCGTAGCCCGCGCCGTGCAGCCGGGCCGCCGTCACCGTGGCGAGGGCGCCGCCGTCCAGGGTGAGCACCGCCGCTCCGGTGTCGATGTCGCCCGCTTCGCGGAACATCGCGGGCCCCGCGTCGGACCCGGCCGCGTACACGTCGACGACCTCGCGGCCCGTCACCCAGCGCAGGGCGTCGAAGTCGTGGATCAGCGTGTCCCGGAACAGCCCGCCGGACAGCGGCAGGTACTCGGGCGAGGGCGGCGTCCGGTCGGACGTCACCGCCCGGACGGTGTGCAGACGCCCCAGGCGTCCCGACCGCACCGCCTCCCGGGCCCCGGTGTAGCCGGCGTCGAAGCGGCGCTGGAAACCCATCTGCAGGACCGTGCCGGCCGCCTCCACCTCGGCGAGTGCCTGCAGCGTGCCCGGCACGTCCAGGGCGATGGGCTTCTCGCAGAACACCGGCAGCCCGGAGCGCGCGGCCCGGCCGATCAGTTCGGCGTGGGCCTGCGTCCCCGTCGTGATCACCACCGCGTCCACGCCCCAGGCGAAGATCTCGTCGACGCCCGGCGCCGCCGTCTCGCCCAGGCGGTGCGCGAGCTCCTGCGCCCGCGCCGGCCGGGTGTCGGTGAGGATCAGGGAGCCGACCTCGCGATGGCGGCTGAGCGTGTTGGCGTGGACGGTGCCGATGCGGCCCGTACCGATGACCCCGATGCGCATGGGAACAAAGTGGGGTCCGACCATGCACGCTGTCAATGTGCATGTCCTGACAATCGGACTACACGACTTCCCGTCAACCGGCCACGGAGCTACGCTCGGCCCCGTGCCGAAAACAGAACTGGACCCGACCGTGGCGCTCGAGCTCCGCGTGGACCGCGGCTCACCGGTGCCGTTGTACTTCCAGCTGTCCCAGCAGCTCCAGGCCGCGATCGAGCACGGCAGGCTCACCCCCGGCAGCCTGCTGGGCAACGAGATCGAGCTCGCCGCCCGGCTCGGCCTGTCCCGGCCCACCGTCCGTCAGGCCATCCAGTCGCTCGTCGACAAGGGCCTCCTCGTGCGCCGCCGCGGCGTCGGCACCCAGGTCGTGCACAGCCGGGTCAGGCGGCCACTGGAGCTCAGCAGCCTCTACGACGACCTGGAGGCGGCCGGACAGCACCCGGCGACGAAGGTCCTGGTCAACACGGTCGTCCCGGCGCCCGCCGAGGTCGCGGCCGCGCTGGGCGTGGCCGAGGGCGGCGACGTGCACCGGGTGGAGCGGCTCCGCCTGGCCCACGGGGAGCCGATGGCGTACCTGACCAACCACCTCCCCCTCGGCCTGCTGGAGCTGGACACCGGACAGCTGGAGGCCACCGGCCTGTACCGCCTGATGCGGGCCGCCGGGATCACGCTGCACAGTGCCCGCCAGTCCATCGGCGCCCGCGCCGCCTATGTGGCGGAGGCAGAGCGGCTGGGCGAGGCGGAGGGCGCTCCGCTGCTCACCATGGAGCGCACCACCTTCGACGACACCGGCCGCGCGGTCGAGTTCGGCACGCACACCTACCGGCCGTCCCGCTACTCCTTCGAGTTCCAGTTGCTCGTCCGCGGCTGACGTCGGACGTCGTGTTGTCCGGACAATACGACGGAAGACGCCTCCCCGGCGGCGGTACGCCACGGCCCCGTGTTCGATAATGCGGCGCTTGGGGCTGGTGAGGACGTCATCGGCCCCTGCGTACGTCGGAACACTCGGAACACAGCAAGAAGGGCACGGCCTCGTGGCACGGTTTCGGACCTGGCTAGGCATCGCGCTGGCAGGGGCACTGTCGGTGTCCCTCGCCGGGTGCAGCAGTACCGGCGGCAAGCGGGCGGAGGACGCCCGCAAGGCGGCGGCGGCCCAGGGGAGGGCCGCGGTGAACACGCCGCGCTGGACCTTCGCGATGATCACACACTCCGGTGACGGTGACACGTTCTGGGACATCGTGCAGAGCGGCGCCAAGCAGGCCGCCGTGAAGGACAACATCGACTTCCTGTACTCGCACGACGCCCAGGCCCAGCAGCAGGCGCAGCTCGTGGACGCCGCGATCGACAAGAAGGTCGACGGCATCATCGTCACGCTGGCCAAGCCGGACGCACTGAAGGCCGCCGTGGCCCGGGCCGAGAAGGCCGGCATCCCCGTGATCACCGTCAACTCCGGGTCCGAGGTGTCGCGGCAGTTCGGCGCGCTCACGCACGTCGGCCAGGACGAGACCGTCGCCGGCGAGGCCGTCGGCGAGGAGCTGAACAAGCGCGGGAAGAAGAAGGCGCTGTGCGTCCTGCACGAGCAGGGCAACGTCGGCCACGAGCAGCGCTGCGCCGGTGTCGCCAGGACGTTCCGCGGCACCCTGCAGAACCTCTACGTCAACGGCACGAACATGCCCGACGTGCAGTCCGCGATCGGGGCCAGGCTCCAGGCGGACAAGTCCTTCGACGCCGTCGTCACGCTCGGCGCCCCGTACGCGGACACCGCCGTCAAGGCGAAGACGGACGCGGGCAGCACGGCCGAGGTCGACACCTTCGACCTCAACGCCAAGGTGGCCGGCGAACTGCAGGACGGCACGCTCGGCTTCGCCGTCGACCAGCAGCCCTACCTCCAGGGGTACCAGGCCGTCGACCTGCTGTGGCTGTACAGGTACAACGGCGACGTCCTCGGCGGCGGCAAGCCCGTGCTCACCGGCCCGCAGATCGTCACCAAGGAACAGGCGGCGGCGCTGCGCGAGTACACCGGCCGGGGCACCCGATGAGCGCCGTCACGGACGAGCCCGTCCGGGTCGCCGACGAGAGGACCCTGCGGACCTCGGCGGTCCGGGGCCTGCTGTCCCGCCCCGAGCTGGGCTCCGTCGTCGGCGCGATCGCCGTCTTCGTCTTCTTCGCCTTCTTCGCGGACGGCTTCCTGCGCGCCTCCAGCCTCAGCACCGTCCTGTATGCCTCGTCCACCATCGGCATCATGGCGGTGCCCGTCGCCCTGCTGATGATCGGCGGCGAGTTCGACCTGTCCGCGGGCGTCCTCGTGACGTCCTCCGCGCTGGTCTCGTCGATGTTCAGCTACCAGATGACCGCCAACGTCTGGGTCGGGGTGGGCGTCTCGCTCCTGGTCACCCTGGCCGTCGGCGCCTTCAACGGCTTCGTGCTCACCCGGACCCGGCTGCCCAGCTTCATCGTCACGCTGGGCACCTTCCTGATGCTGACCGGCATGAACCTGGGGTTCACCAAGCTCATCGACGACACCGTCTCCACCAAGACCATCGCCGACATGGAGGGCTTCCCGGCGGCGCACGACGTGTTCGCCTCCACGCTGACCGTCGGCGGCGTCAACTTCAAGATCACCATCGTCTGGTGGCTCGGCCTGGTCGCCCTCGCCTCCTGGATCCTGCTGCGCACCCGCACCGGCAACTGGATCTTCGCGGCCGGCGGCAACGAGCAGGCGGCCCGGGCGGTCGGCGTACCGGTCGCCCGGACGAAGATCGGCCTGTACATGGGCGTGGCGCTGGGCGCCTGGATCTCCGGCCAGCACCTGCTCTTCTCCTATGACGCGGTGCAGTCCGGCGAGGGCGTCGGCAACGAGCTGATCTACATCATCGCGGCCGTCATCGGCGGCTGCCTCATCACCGGCGGCTACGGCAGCGCCGTCGGCTCGGCGGTCGGCGCGCTCCTGTTCGGCATGACCAGCAAGGGCATCGTCTTCGCCGAGTGGAACCCCGACTGGTTCAAGTTCTTCCTCGGAGCGATGCTGCTCCTCGCGACCCTGCTCAACGCCTGGGTCCGCAGGCGGGCGGAGGCCACCAAGTGACGCAGACCGAAGCACGTACCCCGCTCGTGGAGCTGTCGGACGTCGCCAAGCGCTACGGCAACGTCCGCGCCCTCGAAGGGGTCTCCCTCGAAGTCCATCCCGGGGAGATCACCTGCGTCCTCGGCGACAACGGCGCGGGCAAGTCCACCCTCATCAAGATCGTCGCCGGGCTGCACCAGCACGACGGCGGCGTCCTGCGCGTCGAGGGGGAGGAGACCCGCCTCACCTCCCCGCGCGAGGCCCTCGACCGCGGCATCGCCACGGTCTACCAGGACCTCGCGGTGGTGCCGCTGATGCCGGTGTGGCGCAACTTCTTCCTCGGCTCCGAACCCCGCAAGGGCGCGGGCCCCTTCAAACGCCTGGACGTCGACCTCATGCGCCGCACCACCCGGGCCGAACTGCTGCGCCTGGGCATCGACCTGCGGGACGTCGACCAGCCCATCGGCACCCTGTCCGGCGGCGAGCGGCAGTGCGTGGCGATCGCGCGGGCGGTGTACTTCGGCGCGAAGGTGCTCGTCCTGGACGAGCCGACGGCCGCACTCGGCGTCAAGCAGTCCGGCATGGTCCTGAAGTACGTGGCCGCGGCGCGCGACGAGGGCCTCGGCGTCGTCCTGATCACCCACAACCCCCATCACGCCTATCTGGTCGGCGACCGTTTCGTCCTGCTGAAGCGGGGCACCATGGTCGGCGTCCACACCCGCGAGGAGATCTCCCTCGAGGAGCTGACCCGGCAGATGGCGGGGGGCAACGAACTCGATGACCTTCGTCACGAGCTGCGGCGCGCCGGGTAGGGGCACCGGCGGCCGTGCCACCGGTCGCGACGGGCCCGTCCCGGCCACCCGGCGGGCAGCGCCCCGTCGCTCCCCCGTAGGGCACCGCTGTCCGCCGTGAGGCAGAATCGGGCGCGATGAGCACCTACCGCGATCTCGCCGCCCCCATCGGTTCCCGGCGCGCACCCGTCCTGCGCACGGTCGGCAGCCGGGAACGCCGCTCCCACCTCACGGCACCCCGCGTGCCGACGGTCGGCATCGACATCGGCGGCACCAAGGTGATGGCGGGCGTCGTCGACGCCGACGGCAACATCCTGGAGAAGCTCCGCGCGGAGACCCCGGACAAGTCCAAGAGCCCCAAGGTCGTCGAGGACACCATCGTCGAACTGGTCCTGGACCTGTCCGACCGGCACGACGTGCACGCGGTCGGCATCGGCGCGGCCGGCTGGGTCGACGCCGACCGCAACCGCGTGCTCTTCGCGCCGCACCTGTCGTGGCGCAACGAGCCGCTGCGCGACCGCCTCTCCGAGCGCCTGTCCGTGCCGGTCCTCGTCGACAACGACGCCAACGCCGCCGCCTGGGCCGAGTGGCGCTTCGGCGCCGGTGCGGGCGAGGACCACCTTGTCATGATCACCCTGGGCACCGGCATCGGCGGCGCGATCCTGGAGGACGGGCAGGTCAAGCGGGGCAAGTACGGCGTCGCCGGCGAGTTCGGGCACATGCAGGTCGTCCCTGGCGGCCACCGCTGCCCGTGCGGCAACCGCGGCTGCTGGGAGCAGTACAGCTCCGGCAACGCCCTCGTGCGCGAGGCCCGCGAGCTGGCCGCCGCCGACTCCCCGGTCGCCTACGGGATCATCGAGCACGTCAAGGGCAGCATCGCCGACATCACCGGCCCGATGATCACCGAGCTGGCCCGCGAGGGCGACGCCATGTGCATCGAGCTGCTCCAGGACATCGGCCAGTGGCTCGGCGTCGGCATCGCCAACCTGGCCGCCGCCCTCGACCCGTCCTGCTTCGTCATCGGCGGCGGTGTCTCCGCCGCCGACGACCTGCTCATCGGCCCCGCCCGCGACGCCTTCCGCCGGCACCTCACCGGCCGCGGCTACCGCCCCGAGGCCCGCATCACCCGCGCCCAGCTCGGCCCCGAGGCCGGCATGGTCGGCGCCGCCGACCTGGCCCGGCTCGTCGCCCGCCGCTTCCGGCGCGCCAAGCGGCGCCGGGTCGAGCGCCACGAACGCTACGAGCAGTACGCCGAGGCCCGCCGCTCGGCGCGGGGTGCCCTGTGACGATGCCGCTGCCCCAGCAGGCGGCACCACCGGACGAGCCGCCCCGGCCGCCCGAGGACCGCCGCCACATGATCCGCCGGCGGGCCCTCACCCTCCTCATCATCGTGCTGCTGATCGGAGTCCCGGCCGGCTACCTGGTGATCTCCGCCAACCAGAGCCGCGACAGCGGCAAGGACAAGGAGGCCAAGTACTCGGCCACCGGCCTCACCGCAACCTACCCGTCGAAGGTGCAGCGCCGTCTCTACCAGGTGCCCGTCCCGCACCCGGCCGACCAGGTCGCCTCCTACGAGACGAACAACTGGAAGACCAGCCGTCTCTACGTCCGCTTCCGGACCACCGACGCCGGTCTCGAGACCTTCCTCAACACGATGGGCGTCAACCGCAGCGAGCTGAAGAAGGGCCACGTCACCATCGGCGAGCGCGACCGCGGCGTCACCGGCTGGTCGTTCACCGGCCCCGGCCCCTGGTGGGGCCTCACCCACCAGCAGAGGAACCCCGCACCCACCCAGGACGTGGTCGTCAACCTGTCCAACCCGGTGCTGCCCCAGGTCTACGTCGTCTCCCGCACCGTGCCGTGACCGGCGGCCGCGTCCGGCCGCCGGAGCCGGTTGTCGGACCCCGCCCGTAGAGTCGAAGACGACCGGGCCGGTGGAAGGGCGGGAGGTGACAGGACGCATGAACGACGTGGCGACGGCGGAGCGGACCGCCGAGCCGCTCTCCGCGCGGCTCGCCGCCGTGTTCCTGCCCGCGGCCCTCCCGCGCGACGGGCGCGTCGCCTTCTGGGACCCCGACGGCGAGGTGTGGCCGGACGACGGCCCCGCCGAGGGCACCCGGCTCACGGTCGTCCGCCCGCACGGCGCGGGTGTCCGCCGCAGGACCGCGCCCGCGCTCACCCTGCCGCTCGACGCGGCGCTGCCGCACCTCGTGCGCGCCCGGCAGGACCCGGCGGCCCACCCCGCCGCCGCCTGCTGGGGCGCGGCCGCCCTGCACGCGCTGCGGCTCACCGCCCGCGGGCGCCTGCTGCCCGGCCTGACCCCCGGCGGCCACGACGCCTGGCGCGCGGGACCCCTCGACCCCGAGGACATCGCCCACCTGCGCGCGATCGCCGCCGCCCTGCCGCACGAGGGCCACGCGGTACCACTGCCCGGCTCCGGCCCGCTGCGGCTGCCCGAGCCGGAGGCGCTGCTGCGTGCCTTCCTCGACGCCGTCGCGGACACCCTGCCCCGCACCCCGGCCGCGCCCCACGCCTGCGGCCGGCCCTTCGCGGACCGCGCACCCCGGCACCTCCCGGACGCCCACGCCTGGGCCGCGGAGGTCGCCGCCGGCATGGACGCCGGCGTGCGGATCTCCCTGCGCCTGGACCTGGCGGCGTACGACCTGTTCGACGGCGAGGGCGGCGTGCGCACCGCGGGCGCGGCGGTCGTCCAGGTGCACAGCCTCGCCGACCCCACCCTCGTCGCCGACGCGGCGGCCCTGTGGGCCGGCGAGGCCGACACGGCGTTCGGCCCCCGCGCGCGCGTGGACGCCGCGCTCGCCGTGCGGCGCGCGGCCCGCGTCTGGCCGCCGCTGGACCGGCTCGCCGAACAGGACGTGCCCGACGTCCTGGCCCTGTCCGAGGAGGAGGTGGGCGACCTGCTCGGCGTCGCGGCGACGCGGCTTGCGGCCGCCGGCGTGGCCGTGCACTGGC
>NZ_JBSFNN010000089.1:0-28354 GCF_053587115.1 Streptomyces sp. NPDC003697 | reverse complement strand
GTTGCGGACCGGCGGGGTGACCGGCTCGACGTGGAGGCCGGGCAGCCGGGGCGCCCCCGGCACCGGTGCCCCGGACGAGACCGCGTCCGGCGAGGGCACTCACGGCGAGGGCGCTGTGGAGGAGTGCGTCCTGGACGAGGGCGCACTGGACGGGGGCGCGGCGGACGGGGGCGGTCCCGCCTTCGAGGTCGTCTACCTGCTGGAGGCCGACGACGCGGCGGTGACCCGGCTGCGGCAGCGGCTCGACGCCCTCGGGGACTCCCTCGTCGTGGTCGGCGGCGACGGGCTGTGGAACGTCCATGTGCACGTCGACGACGCGGGCGCCGCCGTGGAGGCGGGCCTGGAGGCCGGGCGGCCGTACCGGATCCGGATCACCCACTTCGGGGCGGGCGACGTCCACACCACCGGCATCGGACGGCCGCCCCGAGAACGCGCCCAGCGCGCCGTCGTCGCCGTCGTGCCGGGCGAGGGCCTGGCCGACCTGTACACCGAGGCAGGGGCCACTTCCGTGCCGGCCCGCCCGGGCGAGCCGCCGGCCAGCGGCGAACTCGTCGAGGCGGTCCGGCGCGCCCACGCGCGCGAGGTCGTGCTGATGCCCAACGACGTCGACCTGCGCGACACCGCGGCCGCCGCCGCCGAGCAGGTCCGCGGTGAAGGCGTCCGCGTGGCCCTCATCCCGACCCGCTCGGCGGTCCAGGGCATCGCGGCCCTCGCCGTCCACGAGCCCGGCCGCCGCTTCGACGAGGACGTCGTCGCCATGACGTCGGCGGCGGGCGCCACCCGCTACGCCGAGGTCACCGTCGCCGAACGGCAGTCGTGGACCACGGCCGGCATCTGCCAGGCCGGGGACGTCCTCGGCCTCATCGACGGCGACGTCGCCGTGATCGGCTCGGACGTGACCGCCGTCGCCGAGACCGTCCTGGACCGCATGCTCGCGGCCGGCGGCGAACTGGTCACCCTCGTCCTCGGCGACGACGCCCCGGACACCGTCGCCGACGACCTCCAGTCCCGCGTGCGCACCACCTACCTCGCCGTCGACACCGTGGTCTACCGGGGCGGCGGGCAGGGAACGCTGCTGCTGATCGGAGTGGAGTAGCACCGGCGACGCGCCGGAACGGCCACCCCCGGCCGACCGCCAAGCCGCTGCCGCCCCGACCGGCCCGCGGGCGCGAGCCCGCCCCTGGCCGGCCGCCCCTGGGCGAGCCCGGCGTGGTGGCCCGCCCGCCCCGAGGCGGGCTCGCGCCCGACCGGCCTGCCGGGTGCCGAGTGGCAGCTCTCCTCGCCGCCCGCGAGGCCGTGAGCGGATGTTGTCCGGGCGGGTCGCCGGTCACGCCGTGACGGGTGAGCGTCGCCAGGTCGCCGGCAAGCCGCACAGCGCCGGGCAGCCGACCTCGGACGGCGTCCCGCCGGGTGGCCGTCCGGCGAACCGTTCCGGCACCCCCGACCGGTCGGCTGTTCGGCGGGCTCGCGCCCGACCGGTCGGCCGTACGGCGAGCCGGTCTGCGGGCCCCGGGCCGGGCCGCCCGGAAGCGGGTCCGCGCGGGCCGGCCGCTGGTCAGTTCGCGGGATGCTGTTCCTCCACGAGGCGCAGCATCCGGCCCGCCTCGTCGCGCCGGGCGTGCACCGTCTCGTCCGCTTCCGTGTCCGCCACGTCGGCGTACGCCCCCAGCACCGCACCCGCGCGTGCCGCGGCCGCGGCCGGGCGGCCCAGGTCGGCCTCCAGCCAGCCCGCGGCCAGTTCGGCGCCGGTGCGCCCGTGCACGCCGTGCTCCCCGAGCAGGGCGAAGGCGGCGGCCGCCCGTGTCATCCGGGTCAGGGCCTCCTCGTGGGCCGCGTGCAGCGTGTCCTCCTCGGCGTCCTCGGCGACGCAGCGCGCGACCAGGTCGCCGAACTGGCGGTGCGTGTGGCCGGCCTCGGCCACGAGCCGCTGCCGGGTCTCCTCGTCCTCCGCCGCGCCCAGCGCCTCCTCGCACTCGCGGACGGCGGCCGCCATCAGCTCCCGCGCCCCCTCCGGGCCCGCGTCGGTGCGCAGCGCCAGCCAGGCGCGGGCGCGCAGCGCGCGGACCAGTCCGTGGACGTTGCCGAGCGAGCGCCACAACTCGCCCGCCCGCGCGTAGGCACGGTCCGCCTCCGCGGGCAGCCCCGCACGGCCGAGGGACTCGGCGGCGAGATGGGCGAGCGTGGCGTGGTCCTGCTGTTCCGGCCAGTGCCGGGCGATCTCGGCGGCCTCGAGCCGCCGTTCGGCCGCCGCACGGTGCTCCCCGAGCTCGCTCAGGCAGTCGCCGAGCCACCACTGCGTCTGTACGACCGCGCCGTCGCCGTGGGTCTCGGCGGACAGCTCCCCCAGCGCCGACTCCAGCACCTCCGCGCCCTCGGCGAACCGCCCCAGCCGCAGCAGCAGACCGCCGAGCTGCTGCCGTGCCCAGGCGCCCAGCGTCGCGCTCTCGCCGGCCTCGTCGGCCCAGTGCGCCGCCTGCAGGGCGTGGTCCGCGGCCTCCTCGGCCCGCCCCCGCCCGCCGAGCACCTCGGCGAGCTGCAGGTGCAGCTGGGCCCGGCCCGGCGCCTCCAGATGCGGCCCGCCGTGCTCCAGGGCCGCGCGCAGCGCCCGTTCGGCCCCGGCCACGTCGCCGAGATGGTGCGCGATCCCGGCCAGCCGCGCCTCGTACTCCACCGCGAACCACGGCAGCCCGGCGGCCACGTACTCCGCAGCGGCCCGCGTGAACAGCTCCGCGGCCCCCTCCAGGTCCCCGGTGTGCACGGCGACCTCCGCGAGCATCGCCCGCGCCTCGGCCGCCCGGGACGCCAGCCGCACGTCCTGCCCGGCGCCTCCCTCGGCGACCGCCCGCACCTCCCGCGCGGCGCCCTCGGCGGCGGACAGGTCGGCCTCCGCGACGGGCCCGTCGGCCTCGTGCACCCGGCGCATCAGGATGCGGGCCCGGCTGATCAGCACGGACGCCGTCTGCCGCGGGCCGGTCCCGTCCCCGGCGAACAGCGCGCGCACCCGCTCGTACGGCTCGGCGACCGCGGCCAGCGCCCCGTCCACGTCGCCGGCAAGCGCCCGCGCGTACGCCGCCCGCGACCGCGCCGCCAGCGCCTCGCCGGGGTCGCCCGCCTCCGCGTACAGACCGGCGGCCCGCTCGAAGAGCGCGGCGCCCTCGGGCCCCCGCGCCATCGCCTCGTGGTCGGCGATCTCGGCCCGGTCGCGGGCGTCCAGCTCGGCGCCCTCGGCGGCCCGCGCGACGGCCGCCCACGCCTCCATGGCGTGCGGCTGCAGGGTGTCCGACAGCCTCCGCGCCGTCGCGAGCAGCCCGGGCAGGCCGGTCTCCGGCGTGGGGTCCGGCGCGGCCACGGGCGGCACGGCGGGGGCGGGCGCTGCGGCGGCCGGCCGTGCCGTCCGCACGCCCAGCGGGAGCCGGTCCACCAGCGGGCGCTGCGCCATGCGCGCGCGTGTCCGCTCGCCCACGTGGGAGGTGCCGTTGCGGGCGTCGAAACGGGCGGCCAGGGCCTCGGTACGGGCCCGCGCGTGGACGGCGAGTTCACCGGCCGTCCAGCTCCGTTCCGGTGGCCCGGGCACCGGCTGCCCGCCCAGCCCGAGTTCCACCAGCCGGTCCATCAGCAGCGTCACCACCGACAGGAAGTCCAGCTCGCTGCGCGGATGACCGGCGTCCGTGAAGTACGCCGGACGCTGGGCCAGCAGCTCCAGGGCGCGTGCCTCGTTCCCGCTCAGCGCGCAGAACTCCACGTGGTCGGCGTACGCGCCGCGCATGCTCTCCATCTCCCGCACCAGCCGGAAGCCCCGCAGGTGGTGGGCGCGCGCCTCGTCCGGGCGGCCCAGCCGCAGCAGCGGTGTGAGCGACGACGCGAGGACGGTGTGCGGTTCGTGCGCGCAGGTGTACTCGCCCTCCAGCACCGGCCGCCACAGCCGCAGCGCCTCCTCGTCACGGCCGCGCTCGGCCTGCCACCAGCCCTGCGTGTGCAACTCGCAGGCGTGGCAGTCGGCCATGCTGTCCCGGTCGGCGGCCAGCCACGCGGCGTACGCCCGCTCCGCCCGCCCGACGTCGCCGACGTGCGCGGCGACGCTGAACTCGGCACTGCGCACGGCGCGTTCGGAGTGACCGGCGAGCCGGTAGCGGTGCTCCATCTCGCCGAGCCACTTCTCCACGGACGCCAGCGGGATGTGCGGCTGGCCCAGCATGCCGGCCGACATCCACTTGAAGACCCAGTGCAGCGAGTGGGTCTCGTACGCGTCGAAGTCCTCGGGGTGTTCGTCCCACATGCGCAGCAGCCGCGCGAAGGGGACGAACATCCTGTCCTTCTCGGAGCTGTAGTTGTACACCTTCAGCTGGTGCCCGAGCGCCTCGATCACGGCGAGCGGGATGTCCAGCTTCTCCGCCTCGGCCAGCAGCTGCTCCGCGCGCGCGTTGCGGGCGGGACCCTCGGGCTGCTCCCCGTTCTCGGCCATCGCCCTGCGCAGGGAGTCAAAGTCGGTGATCCCGGTCATCGCCGGCCCTCCTCGGTCGGGTCGCTGTGGGTGGCCCATTCCAGCAGGCCGATGAACGCCCGGTTCAGCAGCGCGGAGTCGGCGGGTCGCAGCGGGCGCTGCGCCATCAGCAGCGCCTGCCCGTACAGGGACTCCGTCGCGGTGCCGATGAGCTCCGGGTCGCCCAGCGAACCGATCCGCCGGACCAGCGGATTGAGGTGGTTGAGCACCAGACGGGCCCGCGGTGAGCTCCCGCGCAGCGAGCCGAGGATGCCCGCCCACAGGTCGTCGGCGCCGGACTCGGCCTCGGCGCGGGCCTGCTCGTGCCGCGCCGCCCGGTCGTCCAGGTGCAGCGCGGGCACCGACAGCGGGTGGAAGGCGCGCAGGACGACGTCGCAGCCCAGCGGGTCCAGCTTCGCCCGCGCGGCCGCCAGGAACCCGGACAGCGCCAGCTCCTCGGCCGGGTCGGCCGCGTCCAGGTGGGCGGTCACGGTCTCCGCGTCCAGCTCGGCGACCACCGTCCCGGGCCGCACCGACGGCAGCGCCTCCACCAGCTCGCTGTCGTAGGTGTAGCCGCCGTTGACGACACCGATGCCCTGCGCGGAGGCGATCGGCGCCACCTGCCGGTACTCCTCCACCGTCCGCGTGAAGTGCACGACGGGGTGCCGCTGTGCGAACTCCTCCAGGGACAGCCGCCCGTCGGTCGTCTCGAACGGCAGCCACGGCAGCATCGTGCGCAGCATCTCCGTATCGTGCCGGGCCAGGGACTTCACTCCCAGGAAGTGCACGGACAGAAACGCCGCCAGCCGCTCCGGGTCGCCGGCCGCCAGGCCCGTGAGCCAGGACCGGATCCGCGCGCCCAGTGCCTCCCGCACGGCGGCCAGCGTCTCGTCCTCGTACAGCGACTCGCGTGAGGCCGTGGGCCGCAGGCTGTCCGTGTCGAGCACGCAGCGCACGAAGAACGCCCAGTCGGGCAGCAGCTGTTCGGCCCGCTCGGTCAGCAGCATGCCCTTCAGGTGCACGCGATGGCCCGCCCGCTGCGCGGGGCTGACCGCCGACGGCAGCACGTACGCCACCCCCCGGATCCCGGCCAGCGGCACGTCCAGGTCGATCGAGTCCAGCGGGGTGAAGCCGAACAGGCCGTGGCAGTGCCGGGCCAGGGCGACCCGGCGGGCGGTGGGGGAGGGGTACGCCCGGTCCCAGGGCGCCGGCAGCTCGGTCACCGCGGTGCCGCCCACCCGGACGTCGTACGGCAGCAGCGACCCGAAGTCCCGTGCCAGGGCCAGGACGCGCTGCTCCGTGAGCCACTCGCCGGCCCCGGCCCGCGCCCGCAGGTGCACGGTGGTGCCGGGCTCGGGCCGGGCGTCGTCGGGCAGCGTCCGCACGGTGTAGGAGCCGTCGTCGCGCGCCGTCCACTCCACGGGCGGCGCCCCGGGCGTACGGGCGCTGCGGCTGACGACGCGGATCCGCTCGGCGACCACGAAGCAGGCCAGCAGGCCGATGCCGAACTGCCCGAGGAAGTCCGCGCGGGCCTCCCGCAGCCCGTCGGCGCGCTTGGAGCTGCGGCCGATGGTCGCCAGCAGGTCGTGCACGTCGGACTCGGTGAGGCCGATACCGCTGTCCTCCACCCGCAGGGTGGCTGGTTCCCCGGGGTCCACGTGCAGGCGGACCCGGGCCGGCGCGTCGGGCTGTTCGGCGCGGCGGGCGGTGATGGCGTCCACGGCGTTCTGCAGCAGCTCGCGCAGATAGACCTTGGGACTGGAGTAGAGGTGGTGCGAGAGCAGATCCACCAGGCCGCGCAGGTCGACCTGGAAGGTGTGGGCCGCCTCGGGGGCGGACGGGGATGCCGAGGATGACTGTGAGGTCTGGGAGTCCATCGTCGCAGCGCCGGTGGGGGGACGGGCGACGGCGCGGGGTCGGGCGGTCCGGGTGGGGCGGTGACCGCGGGGGATGGCCGGAGCGCGCCATCCTAGAGCCCCGCCGACCCGTCTGACCATGGGTTTCCCGGCACGTCTACGGGAATGTCGGTGCCGTGGTGTGCAATGGAACTCGTGCCCGCACTGCAAGAACCACTGAAACAATCACTGAAGAAGGTGCTCGGCCCCGCCACCGCGAAGGTGATGGCCGAGCACCTCGGCCTGCACACCGTCGGCGACCTGCTCCACCACTACCCGCGCAGGTACGAGGAGCGCGGCCAGCTCACCCACCTGGCCGACCTGCCCATGGACGAGCACGTGACGGTGGTCGCCCAGGTCGCCGACGCCCGGCTGCACACGTTCGCCTCCGCCCGGGCCCCGCGCGGCAAGGGCCAGCGCCTGGAGGTCACGATCACGGACGGCAGCGGCCGGCTCCAGCTGGTCTTCTTCGGCAGCGGCGTGCACAAGCCCCACAAGGAACTCCTGCCGGGCACCCGCGCGATGTTCGCCGGCAAGGTCTCCGTCTTCAACCGCCGGCTCCAGCTCGCCCACCCGGCGTACGAACTGCTGCAGGCCGACACCGAGGAGACGGTCGAGAGCTGGGCCGGTGCCCTGATCCCCCTCTACCCCGCCACCGCCAAACTGGAGTCCTGGAAGATCGGCAAGGCGGTCCAGACGGTGCTGCCCAGCGCCCGGGAGGCCGTCGACCCGCTGCCCGGCACGCTGCGCGAGGGTCGCGGCCTCCTCTCCCTGCCCGAGGCCCTGCTCAAGATCCACCGTCCGCAGACCAAGGCGGACATCGCCGACGCCCGCGCCCGCCTGAAGTGGGACGAGGCCTTCGTCCTCCAGGTCGCCCTCGCCCGCCGGCGGCACGCCGACACCCTGCTGCCCGCCGTCGCCCGCAGGCCCCGGCCCGACGGCCTCCTCGCGGCCTTCGACGACCGCCTCCCCTTCACCCTCACCGAGGGCCAGCAGAAGGTGTCCCGCGAGATCTTCGCCGACCTCGCCGCCGAGCACCCGATGCACCGGCTCCTGCAGGGAGAGGTGGGCTCGGGAAAGACGATGGTGGCCCTGCGCGCCATGCTCGCCGTCGTCGACGCGGGCGGGCAGGCCGCGATGCTCGCGCCCACCGAGGTGCTGGCCCAGCAGCACCACCGGTCCGTCACCGAGATGATGGGGGAGCTGGCGGAGGGCGGCATGCTGGGCGGTGCCGAGCACGCCACCAAGGTGGTGCTGCTCACCGGATCGATGGGCGCGGCGGCCCGCCGGCAGGCCCTGCTCGACCTGGCCACCGGCGAGGCCGGCATCGTCATCGGCACGCACGCGCTGATCGAGGACAAGGTGCAGTTCCACGACCTCGGGCTCGTCGTCGTCGACGAGCAGCACCGTTTTGGAGTCGAGCAGCGCGACGCCCTGCGCGGCAAGGGCAAGCAGCCGCCGCACCTGCTGGTCATGACCGCCACGCCCATTCCGCGCACGGTCGCCATGACCGTCTTCGGCGACCTGGAGACCTCCGTCCTCGACCAGCTCCCGGCGGGACGCTCGCCCATCGCCAGCCACGTCGTGCCGGCCGCCGACAAGCCGCACTTCCTGGCGCGGGCCTGGGAGCGCGTCCGCGAGGAGGTGGCGAACGGCCATCAGGCGTACGTGGTCTGCCCCCGCATCGGGGACGAGGAGGACGACCCGAAGAAGGCCGGGAAGCGGAAGTCCCCCGATGACGAGGCGGACCGGCGCCCGCCGCTCGCCGTCCTCGACGTCGCCGAGCAGTTGGCCGGGGGCCCGCTGAGCGGCCTGAGGGTCGAGGTGCTGCACGGCCGGATGCAGCCCGACGACAAGGACGCGGTCATGCGGCGCTTCGCCGCCGGCGAGACCCAGGTCCTGGTCGCCACCACCGTCATCGAGGTCGGCGTCAACGTGCCGAACGCCACCGTCATGGTGATCATGGACGCCGACCGCTTCGGCGTCTCCCAGCTCCACCAGCTGCGCGGCCGCGTCGGCCGTGGCTCGGCGCCCGGCCTGTGCCTGCTGGTCACGGAGACGCCGGAGGCAGGGCCGGCCCGGCAGCGGCTGAACGCCGTGGCCTCCACCCTCGACGGGTTCGAGCTCTCCCGGCTCGACCTGGAGCAGCGCCGTGAGGGCGACGTCCTCGGCCAGGCCCAGTCCGGCGTCCGCTCCAGCCTGCGCATGCTCGCCGTCATCGAGGACGAGGAGATCATCGCCGAGGCCCGCGAGGAGGCCGCCGCGGTGGTGGCCGCCGACCCCGACCTCACCCGGCTGCCGGGCCTGCGGACGGCGCTGGACGCCCTGCTGGACGAGGAGCGGGAGCAGTACCTGGAGAAGGGCTGACGACGGCAGAGGCCGGAAAGGGGAGGGGACGGGAGGGGACGGGCGAAGGACGGAGACCGAGAAGGAGAAGGGCTCGCAACGAAGGCCCCGGGCACCGGTGGGCCGCCGGTGCCGCAGACGGACGCGCGGCGCGGGCGGCCGCGGCGGAACCCGCTGCCGCCCATGTCTCCGGGCGCCGCGCCCCCGCCTGCCAGACTGGACTCCGTCACCATCCCCATGGACAAGGACCCCAGATGACCCGCGTGATCGCCGGCGCGGCCGGCGGACGCCGCCTAGCCGTCCCGCCGGGGACCGGCACCCGTCCCACCTCCGACCGGGCGCGTGAGGGCCTGTTCTCCACCTGGCAGTCCCTCCTCGGCAGCCCCCTGCACGGCGAACGGGTCCTCGACCTGTACGCCGGCTCCGGCGCCGTCGGCCTGGAGGCGCTGTCCCGCGGCGCCGGTCACACCCTGCTCGTCGAGGCCGACGCCCGCGCGGTCCGCACCGTCCGGGACAACGTCCGCAGCCTCGGCCTGCCGGGCGCCGAGGTACGGGCCGGCAGGGCCGAGCAGATCATCCGCACCACCGTGCCGGAGAAGCCGTACGACCTGGTCTTCCTCGACCCCCCGTACGCCGTGTCCGACGACGATCTGCGCGAGATCCTGCTCACACTCCGCACGGAGGGCTGGCTCGCGGAGGACGCCCTCGTCACCGTGGAGCGCAGCACCCGAGGCGGCGATTTCCGGTGGCCGCCGGGGTTCGACGCGATCAGGGCCCGTCGCTACGGCGAGGGAACGTTTTGGTACGGTCGCGCCGCTTCTACGTGCGAAGACGCACGATGACCGGACCGGAGAGCGAGGGATCTCAGTTGCGCCGCGCCGTCTGTCCCGGGTCGTTCGACCCGATCACCAACGGACATCTCGACATCATCGCCCGCGCCTCCCGCCTGTACGACGAGGTCTACGTGGCGGTGATGATCAACAAGGCCAAGAAGGGCCTGTTCGAGGTCGACGAGCGGATCGAGCTGATCCGCGAGGTCACCGCCGACTACGGGAACGTACGGGTCGAGGCCTTCCACGGCCTTCTCGTCGACTTCTGCAAGCAGCGGGACATCCCGGCCATCGTCAAGGGGCTGCGGGCCGTCAGCGACTTCGACTACGAGCTGCAGATGGCCCAGATGAACAACGGCCTGACCGGGGTGGAGACCCTGTTCGTCCCCACCAATCCCACCTACAGCTTCCTGTCCTCCTCGCTGGTCAAGGAGGTCGCGGCCTGGGGCGGCGACGTCTCCCACCTGGTGCCGCCACAGGTGCTGGAGGCACTCGGGCGCCGCCTGAACCGGGACTGACCGCGCTCGCGGGCCGCCCCCCGCCGGGCGGCGGGTCCTGACGGTCCGTCACCCGGTGTCCCGGGGACGGCCCGGCGCCGTACAGTCGTCCCGTCCGTCTCCAACACATCGGCAGAGAGTGGCGAGCACACGGTGGACGTGCAGAAGAAGCTCGACGAGATCGTCTCCGCGGTCTCCGGCGCCCGGGCCATGCCCATGTCGGCCTCGTGCGTGATGAACCGCGCCGAACTGCTCGCGATGCTCGACGAGGTGCGTCAGGCCCTGCCCGGCTCGCTCGCCCAGGCCCAGGAGCTGATCGGCGACCGTGAGCAGATGGTCGAGGAGGCCCGGCGCGAGGCCGAGCGGATCATCGAGACCGCGCACGCGGAACGCGGTTCGCTGATCTCCGGCACCGAGATCGCCCGCCGCTCCCAGGCCGAGGCCGACCGGATCCTCGCCGAGGCCCGCCGGGAGGCCGAGGAGATCCGCGCCGAGGCCGACGACTACGTCGACTCCAAGCTCGCCAACTTCGAGGTCGTGCTGACCAAGACCCTCGGCTCGGTCGGCCGCGGCCGCGAGAAGCTGCTCGGCACCGGACCCGGCCTCGACGAGGACGGCTACGAGGACGCCGACGCCCCGGAGCGCAGCCACGACCCGGAGACCCTGCAGCGTGACGCCGACGCCTACGTCGACGCCAAGCTCGGCGCCTTCGAGGCGGTCCTCGCCAAGACCCTGGACGCGGTCGGCAAGGGCCGGCAGAAGCTGCACGGCCGCATCGCCACCGACGACCTCGGCGCCCTCGCCGACGACACCACGACCGTCCAGCACTCCAGCGACGCCGACTACCTGGCCGACCTCGCGGCCCTCGCGGAGACCCCGGCCGAGCCGCCGGCCCGGCCGGCCTACGAGCAGCAGCAGCCCGCGTACGGCTACCAGCAGCCGGCGGCGCGGCAGGACACGTACGGCGGCGGCTACCAGCAGCAGGACTACGCGCAGCAGGCCGTCTACGAGGGGCAGCACGACCCGTACGACGGCGGGCAGGCGCCCTACGAGGGGCAGCCGCCCGCGTACGACGGCCGGCAGGACCCGTACGACGGGCAGCCGCCCGCGTACGACGGCCGACAGGACCCGTACGGCTACCCGCAGGCCGACCCGTACGCCCCCGCCCCCGGCTACGCGCAGGGCTACGACTACGACGGTGGGCAGGCGGCCTACGATCCGAACGCCCCGCACCAGGCCCAGCAGGGCGGCGACCAGGGGTACGGCCGGGTGCAGCAGGACCGGCCGCAGGCGCTCGACGAGACCAGCCTCTTCGACACCAGCATGATCAGCGCCGAGCAGCTGCGGGCGTACGAGCAGCGGCGCGGCCTGTAGCGCGGCGCGGTCCGCCGCGCGCCGCCGCCCGCGGGGCCGGCGGATTGGGCCGATGGCGAAAGGTCCAGTATCCTGGCTCTTCGGTCGCGCGTATCCCCGCGATCAACGCTGCCCGGCACACCGAAGGGCGGCGTCCCCCCGAGTCGAAGATCGAAAGCAGGAATGGCAGCCAACGCCCGCCTCGACCACCGCAACCCCCTCGTGTTCGACACGCACGAGCTGGGGCGGCGTCCTGGTGCGCTGCAGCGCCTGACCCGCACGGTCCCGGCTCCCAGGGATCTCGGTATCCAGGGAGTCGTCGGAGTACCGGAAGGCACCCCGGTGGAGCTCGAGCTCCGGCTCGAGTCGGTCATGGAAGGGGTGCTCGTCACAGGCACCGCCCGTGCACGGGCCGAGGGGGAGTGCGTAAGGTGTCTGGAGCCGGTCGGGCTGGAGCTCGAAGCGGACTTCCAGGAGATGTTCTCGTACCCTGACGCCGACGACCGGGGCCGCGTGATCGCGGAACCGGGCGACGACGCCGAGGACGACGAGGACAGGCTCTTCCTCGAGGACGGACTCTTCGACCTCGAACCTCTGCTGCGCGATGCGGTGGTGCTCGCACTGCCGATGCAGCCGGTGTGCCAGGAAGACTGCCCGGGTCTGTGCTCCGAGTGCGGAGCGCGGCTCGCGGACGACCCGGACCACCACCACGACGCCGTCGACATCCGTTGGGCGGCACTGCAGGGACTCGCCGATTCACTCGAACCCGGCGATAAGGACGAGATGAGCGGCGCCGAACCGGGCGTCGACGAGAAGCAGGAGAAGTAGCCGTGGCTGTTCCGAAGCGGAAGATGTCGCGCAGCAACACGCGCCACCGCCGGTCGCAGTGGAAGGCTGCGGTCCCCACCCTGGTTGCGTGCGAGCGCTGCCACGAGCCCAAGCTGCAGCACATCGCGTGCCCGTCTTGCGGCACCTACAACAAGCGCCAGGTCCTCGAGGTCTGAGCGGCTGGTGAGAGGTACCGTGTCCACTGCCAAGAAGGCGGATGACGCCAAGGCGGACCCCACCGCCCGGAAAAAGTCGGACAACACGGCCTCGTCCCACACGCTTCTGGAAGGGCGGCTCGGCTACAAGCTCGAGTCCGCCCTTCTGGTGCGTGCGCTGACCCACCGTTCCTTCGCGTACGAGAACGGCGGTCTGCCCACCAACGAGCGGCTGGAGTTCCTCGGGGACTCCGTGCTCGGACTGGTGGTCACGGACACGCTGTACCGCACCCACCCCGACCTGCCCGAGGGCCAGCTGGCCAAGCTCCGGGCCGCGGTGGTCAACTCGCGCGCGCTGGCCGAGGTGGGCCGCGGCCTCGACCTCGGCTCCTTCATCCGGCTCGGCCGCGGTGAAGAGGGCACGGGCGGCCGGGACAAGGCGTCCATCCTCGCCGACACCCTGGAAGCGGTGATCGGCGCGGTCTATCTCGACCAGGGCCTCGACGCGGCGTCCGAGCTGGTGCACCGCCTGTTCGACCCGCTGATCGAGAAGTCCTCGAACCTCGGAGCCGGCCTGGACTGGAAGACGTCCCTCCAGGAGCTCACCGCGACCGAGGGGCTCGGTGTTCCCGAGTACCTCGTCACGGAGACCGGACCCGACCACGAGAAGACCTTCACTGCTGCCGCCCGCGTCGGAGGCGTCTCGTACGGCACCGGCACCGGCCGCAGCAAGAAGGAGGCGGAGCAGCAGGCCGCGGAGTCCGCGTGGCGGGCCATCCGCGCCGCAGCGGACGAGCGTGCCGCTGCGGAGGCGACGGCTGCCGCCGTTCCCGTCGACGGCAGCGCCGACGCGGAGTCTGCCTCCGTCTGACCAGCACCACAGCGACCCGAGCGCCCGTCCCCGCACCGGGGCGGGCGCTCGGCCCATGACGACGGCCACCGGCCGTCCACGTGCCGTTCCCCGGGGGAGACCATGCCCGAACTGCCCGAGGTCGAGGTCGTCCGGCGCGGTCTGGACCGGTGGGCCGCCCACCGGACCGTCGCCGACGTCGAAGTGCTGCACCCGCGCGCGGTGCGTCGGCACCTGGCCGGTGCCGCCGACTTCGCGCACCGTCTCGAAGGCCACCGCATCGGCGTTCCCAGCCGTCGCGGCAAGTACCTGTGGCTGCCGCTGGAGGACACGGACCAGGCGATCGTGGCCCACCTCGGCATGAGCGGCCAGCTGCTGGTCCAGCCGCAGGACGCCCCCGACGAGAAGCACCTCAGGATCCGCATCAGGTTCGCCGACACCGAGGCGTCGGTGTCCCCCGCGCCCGCGTCCGGGTCCCACGAGGGCACCGGTCCCGCCGCCTGGGGGACCGAGCTCCGCTTCGTCGACCAGCGCACCTTCGGCGGTCTGTCGCTGCACGGCACGACCCCGGACGGGGTGCCCGACGTCATCGCGCACATCGCCCGGGACCCCCTCGACCCGCTCTTCGACGACGAGGCCTTCCACCGGGCGCTGCGCCGCAAGCGCACCACCGTCAAGCGGGCCCTGCTCGACCAGACGCTGATCAGCGGGGTCGGCAACATCTATGCCGACGAGGCGCTGTGGCGGGCCCGCATCCACTACGAGCGTCCCACCGCGACCCTCACCCGTCCCCGCACCGCCGAGCTCCTCGGCCACATCCGGGACGTCATGAACGCGGCCCTCGCCGTCGGCGGCACCAGCTTCGACAGCCTGTACGTCAACGTCAACGGCGAGTCCGGCTACTTCGACCGCTCGCTGGACGCGTACGGCCGCGAGGGCCTGCCCTGCCACCGCTGCGGCACCCCGATACGCCGCCGCCCCTGGATGAACCGCTCCAGCTACTTCTGCCCGAAGTGCCAGCTGGCACCGCGCGTACGCACCGGCACGGGGGCGGCCCTCCCCAGGTGACGCCCCCGGTGGCGCGCCGCCGCCGCACGGTCTTCGGCCGGAGTTCGGTGCGGAGGCGTCCGCGATCCGGCGGCTGACTCCCGTGCCGGGTGACTGCCCCTCAGCCCCGGCGGGCGTCGTACTTCTCGCGAGCCGCCAGGACGTCGTCCATGCTGCCCTCCACGCACTGGATGAGAGTCAGCAGGCGCTCGGCGACCTCGCGGCCGAGCGGGGTGAGTTCGTAGTCCACGCGGGGCGGGTTCGTCGGCTGGGCCTCGCGGTGCACCAGGCCGTCGCGCTCCAGCGCGTGCAGGGTCTGGGACAGCATCTTCTCGCTCACGCCGTCGACGCGGCGGCGCAGCTCGTTGAAGCGGAACGACCCCTCGTACAGGGCGCCGAGGGTGAGCGAACCCCAGCGTCCCGTCACGTGCTCCAGCGTGCCGCGCGAGGGGCAGGCCTTCGCGAACACGCTGTACGGGAGCTCCCGCTCCTCCGCGCGCTCCTGCGACATGGTCATACCCCCAGCGTACGCGACCACAGCGCTGCCCGGCGGGTCGCGCTAACCGCAAGTCAGCGTGGCGACGACGGCGTGCCGACCTCAGCCGCGTTCGAAGCAGTGCGAGGTGCCGATGACGGAAAAGCCACGGCGCTCGTACCAGTGGCGGGGCCAGTCCGCCGCGTCGGCGGTCAGGAACCGGGTGGCGCAGCCCTCGTCGGCAGCCAGGCGCAGGGCGGTGGTCAGGACGGCATCGCCGTACCCGCGCCCGAGGTGGGACTCCGAGGTGATCAGGTCCTCGATCTGAGCCACACCGGTTGCCGGGGCCATGTAGAGGTCGGCCCATGAGGCGACCTCGCCTTCCTTCGTACGGGCGCCGACGAAGCGAACGATGTCGGCGCCGCGCCGGCGAGCCTCGCGTCGGTCGACGAGGTGGCGTACGACCTCGTCGCCGACGTCCGGCAGAAGGCCCCGCCATCGCCGGGCGAGCGGCACACGGATCGCGTCGAGGTCCACCTCGCCCGCGGGCCCGCCGGCCGGTACGGGGCTCCCGTGCAGCATGACCAGAAGGGTGGAGTGGGTGTACCCGGCGCGGGTCAGCGGCTCCGCGCACGCCATGCCGGCGTCGTGGTCGAGGACGGAGATCAGCCGGTGTGGCAGGTGACCCAGTGCCCGCTCCGCGATGGCGGGCAGCGCCTCGGGGTCGACGGACGTGTCGATGACGACCTGATTGTTCGTGCGGGAGTGGGCGAAGGCGTCGTCGTACACGGCGAACCCGCCCGGGAGGCCGACGGTGCGCGCGGCCTGGCGGCGGGCGAACGCGGACAGGAAGGCGTTGATCCGCGGAAGTTCGGCGTTCGGCACGGAGGGAGCCTACGCGGCCGTGACCCTGGCCGCCCTCCGGTCGGCCGTGCGGGCGGAACACCGGCGCCCACAGCGCGCACCCGGACCACGGAGACCCCACTCGAACCGCGTACGTGGACGCACCGAGGCCGTCGAGCCGGACCCGGACACGGCCGCCGGGGATCGCCTCCCCCGGACGAGAAACCCCGGCCGGCGGCCCGGACAGGGCCAGGCAGAGCGCTCGGAGCCGCCTGTGGTCAGTAGCCGAAGAAGTGAAGGGCCGCGTCTCCGACCTGCGGCCGTGCAATCGATCAACGCGCTGGTCGGAGAGCCAGGTAGGGCTACTGCTGGCTGTCTGCGGTCGCAGCGGTTGCTGTACCTCGCTGCTGTACAGGCAGGTCTAGCAAGTCTCATCCAGCAGCAACATCGAACGGCCGTCGTCCGACTCGAACTCGTACGCGTTGTATACAGGCTCGATCGGCCAATCCGGGCCCTTGATGGTGCCTCCCGGACCTTCGTAGCGCGCCTCTGCACGCGTCCAGGTCTCGGTGCGCTGGTCAACGGGGACGTCTCGGAACCTCGCACTTGCCCCGTCCCAAACGACCATCAACGATGCTGAAGTGGCCAATCGCCGAGCCACCCGAACGTCCAGAGGGCCACGCTTCAGCTGCCACCGAGTTCCGGCGTGCTCGTCGATCACACCAGTCTCGACGACGGACATCCACTGTTCGGGCGGATCAGCTGGTTGCATCGAGTCGGGCGGATCAGCTGGTTCCATCGATACGAGGAACTGCTGAAACGACTCACTACGACGAGGCCTGCGTGGCATGGTCCCAGTCTCACCGGCGCCGAGGGCGCCTGGGAGCAGATCTCCGAGGTCCCGACACTTACCATTCCCTACGCCGGGGTATGGGAGATCGCCTACCACGCCCACGGAAACCTCTCTCTGCCTTCGAATGGCGGGGTGGTGCTGATTCGCACGGCGCTGTACAAGAACGGCGTGATCATCGATGGCAGCGAAGCGGTGTCCGGTATTCAATCGGCCGCGGGTTTCGGCTTCCAGAACACCTTCGGGCAGACGCTCCTGCACACCTTCGCCGCCCAAGACCAAGTGGCACTCTGCGCGCACCGCCAAGGGCCCGCCGCCACCGTCGCCGGCGTCAGCAGCGGGGGCGACGGACGAACCGGAGTCATGGCCCACTGGGTGAGCCCAGGCTTCTGAAAACCGGTGCACGCGGGTGAGTTCGGCCGCCTGGTGGCCTGGCTCCGGGGTTGCTGCGGACTGGCAGCCCCCTACTGGTGGGTCCGCCGAGGCCCGCGTACGCCGACCTGCCGTCTGTCAGCGAGTACCTGGGCCACCATGACCCCGGCTTCACGGTGCGGACGTACACGCACCTGATGCGGTCGAGCGGAACCCGGACCCGGGCCGCCGTGGATCGCGTCTTCGCGGACGAGGAACCCACGGCTGACGGCCCGGACACGGCCCAGGAGGGGGCTTAGCCGTCTGACCTGCGGTTATCTCAGTAGCCGAAGTCCTGGGTCCACCAGGGGCCGCCGGGGCCGAAGTGCACGCCCACGCCCAGGGTCTTGAAGTCGGGGTTCAGTATGTTGGCGCGGTGGCCCGGGCTGTTCATCCAGGCCTCCATCACCGCCGCCGCGTCGGCCTGACCCCGGGCTATGTTCTCGCCGCCGAGGCCGGTGACGCCGGCCTTCGCCGCCCGGTCCCACGGCGAGGCGCCGCTCGGGTCGGTGTGGTCGAAGAAGTCCTGCGCGGCCATGGCCTGGCTGAAGTCCTCCGCCAGATCCGTCAGCTCGCCACTCGCGGCCACCGGTGCGCGACCGGCCTTCGCCCGCTCCTCGTTGACCAGCCTGAGCACCTCCGCCTCGGCGGCGGCGACCTGAGCCGAGGGCTCCGCCGGAGTCGTGGAGCGCTGCGGGCCCTCCGTGGCCTGGCGGGTGGGCTGCTTCTGCGGCTTCCCGGGCTTCTCCGGCGCGGTCGTCGGCTCCGTCGCCGGCGGCTTCGTGGGCGTGGCCGAGGGGGCGGCGGATGCGGAGGCGGACGGGGACGCCGGGGCCGGGGCGGACGGCGTCGCCGAAGCCGAGCGGTCCGCGTCGCGGCTCGTCGACGAGCCGTCGGCGCGGCCTTCCAGGCTGCCGGACGTGCCGCCCTGCGGGGACTCCGTGTTCGTCGGCGAGCCGGCGGCCTCCACGGAGTCGCTGCCGCTGCTGGTGCCCCCGCCGAGCTTGTAGTTCTCCAGGCCCGGCACCGCACCGGTGGCGACGGCCACCGTGCCGAGGGCGACCGCGGCCGAGACGCCGAGCAGGCCGGTGCGGACCGGGGTGGCGGCCTTCCGCTTGCGGCGGTGCCCCGGCTCCCGGGCGCCCGCGGACGGGGAGAAGCCCGTCTCCGGGAAGACGACCGTCTCGGCGGACGGGGAGAAGCCCGTCTCCGGAAAGCCGGCCGTCTCGGCGGCCCGGGCCTGGTCGTCGTGGCGGGCGAAGAGGTACTCGTGGCTCTTCGCGTAGGAGTCGGCGTACGCCTCCGGGTTCAGGTAGGGCGCGATGCCCCGGGCGGGGCGGCCGGCCGGGTACGAGTCCCAGGGGTCGCGGCCGGCCGGGTACGAGTCCCAGGCGTCGCGGCCGTGTGCGGGGAAGTCGTCGTCGTGTGCGGGGAAGCCGTGTGCTTCCGTGACCCCCGTGGCGCGGCCCGTGGCGGCGGCGCGGCCGGCGTCGGAGCGTCGGTGGCGTCCCATGTCCTGGCCTTCCTCGTCCTGTGCGGTCGACGCCGGCTGTGAGCCGTTGCGGTCAACCCAACTCACTCGATCGAGTGAGTTTCAGATGAGATTCATTGGTGGGGGACGGTACCGCATGGCGCCCGGGGCGGAAGTGCCGGGAGAGAGATTGGGCCGTTAGGTTGCAGTCATGAGCGAGGATGTACGACTGGTCGCGTGGGTGCGCGGACAGGTCCAGGGAGTGGGTTTCCGCTGGTTCACGCGGGCCAGGGCGCTGGAGATCGGCGGCCTGAGTGGTTTTGCTCTCAATCTGGCCGACGGACGCGTCCAAGTGGTCGCCGAGGGCCCGGACGGCGCCTGCCGGAAGCTCCTGGACTGGCTCCAGGGCGACGACACGCCCGGGCGCGTTGACGGCGTCACCGAGATCTGGGACACACCGCGCGGCGGCTACGACGGCTTCGCCATTCGCTGAGCGCACCCGCGTGGGTGCCCGTGCGGACGCGGAACGGCACCTCTCGGGCACTCCCGGTGAGGGAGAACGAGCAGGTGATTGGCGAGAAGCCCTTGCCGTGGGAGCCACCGCACGGCAGGATGATCGCCACGCCCCGAGGGGCCCGCAGGAGCCGCAGCGCCGCCGTCCCAGGCCGCGCGCCCCCGGGTGACCCGCCGGTACGGGCGTGATCGTGTTGACCGTCAAACTTTTTGGTGAGACGCTGAAAGCCCGCGCACCTTAGCTGTTTGGCATGGCTGAACGGCAGCACAACTCCAGGTCTGCCAAGCGCTGCAGGTGCCAATCCCTCACGACCCACCACCCCTTCGGTCGGTCACTCAGTGTGGAGGACCATCCATCATGGCAAAGGCGCTTCTCGGTTACGTCGGTGGCTCCGACCCTCGACTCCTCGCCGAGATGCGACGGCTCCAGCAGCGCGTTCAGGACCTCGAATCCGAGCTCGTACGGATCCAGGCCGAGAACCAAGCGCTGACGGCTGCCGCTTCTCACGACAGGATCATGGAGCGTTCTGACGCACACCAGGCGGAGCCTGCGCTCACCTGATCACTGATTCGCACAACGACACAGTGGTTGGGCTGCCCGTATCAACCGCTCAGCTGTCAGAGTTGCAAGGGACGCTTCGGCGTCCCTTTTCCTTCCCCCGTGCATCCTTTCAGGCTCTTAACCTCTGGTCTGCCCTTCCCGCTGACGGGTGAAACCGCGGGTTCGCGCGGTGCGGTACGCCCCGGGGGTAAAGTCCGGTTGTGTGCACCTCAAGGCCCTGACCCTGCGTGGCTTCAAGTCGTTCGCCTCGGCGACCACGCTCCGGTTCGAACCGGGGATCACGTGCGTCGTCGGCCCGAACGGCTCGGGCAAGTCCAACGTCGTGGACGCGCTCAGCTGGGTCATGGGCGAACAGGGGGCCAAGTCCCTGCGCGGCGGCAAGATGGAGGACGTCATCTTCGCCGGCACCACCGGGCGCCCGCCGCTCGGCCGCGCCGAGGTGTCCTTGACCATCGACAACTCCGACGGCGCGCTGCCCATCGAGTACTCCGAGGTCACCATCACGCGGATCATGTTCCGCAACGGCGGCAGCGAGTACCAGATCAACGGCGACACCTGCCGTCTGCTCGACATCCAGGAGCTGCTGTCCGACTCCGGCATCGGCCGCGAGATGCACGTCATCGTCGGTCAGGGCCAGCTGGACTCCGTCCTGCACGCCGACCCGATGGGCCGGCGCGCCTTCATCGAGGAGGCCGCGGGCGTCCTGAAGCACCGCAGGCGCAAGGAGAAGGCACTGCGGAAACTGGACGCGATGCAGGCGAACCTGGCCCGCGTCCAGGACCTCACCGACGAGCTGCGCCGCCAGCTGAAGCCGCTCGGTCGGCAGGCGGCGGTGGCCCGCCGGGCAGCCGTCATCCAGGCCGACCTCCGCGACGCCCGGCTCCGGCTGCTCGCCGACGACCTGGTCCGGCTGCGGGAGGCGCTGCGCGCCGAGATCGCCGACGAGGCGGCGCTGAAGGAGCGCAAGGAGGCCGCCGAGGAGGAGCTGCGCGAGGCGCTCCGGCGCGAGGCGCTGCTGGAGGACGAGGTGCGGGGACTCACCCCGCGACTCCAGCGCGCCCAGCAGACCTGGTACGAACTCTCCCAGCTCGCCGAACGCGTCCGCGGCACCGTCTCGCTCGCCGACGCCCGCGTGAAGAGCGCCACCTCCGCGCCCGTCGAGGAGCGGCGCGGCCGCGACCCCGAGGACCTGGAACGCGAGGCCGCCCGCGTCCGCGAGCAGGAGGCGGAGCTGTCGGCGGCCCTCGAGGCGGCCCAGCGCGCCCTGGACGACACGGTCGCGCACCGCGCCGAGCTGGAGAGCGAACTCGCCCTCGAGGAACGGCGCCTGAGGGACGTGGCCCGCGCCCTCGCGGACCGCCGCGAGGGACTGGCCCGGCTCAGCGGCCAGGTCGGCGCGGCCCGTTCGCGCGCCGCCTCCGCCCAGGCCGAGATCGACCGCCTGGCCGCAGCTCGGGACGAGGCCCGGGAACGGGCCGTGCGGGCGCGGGAGGAGTACGAGACCCTGCGGGCCGAGGTCGACGGCCTCGACGCCACGGACGAGGAGCTCGCCGAACGGCACGAGACGGCGAAGGCCGCGCTGGCCGACGCGGACGCCGCCGTGACGGCCGCCCGCGAAGCCGTCACGGCCGCCGAGCGCCAGCGCGCCGCGACCCAGGCCCGGCACGACGCCCTCGCCCTGGGCCTGCGCCGCAAGGACGGCACCGGCGCCCTGTTGGAGTCCGCCGACGGCCTCACCGGGCTGCTCGGACCGGCGGCCGGGCTGCTCACCGTCACCCCGGGGTACGAGACCGCCCTGGCCGCCGCCTTCGGCGCCGCCGCCGACGCCCTCGCCGTGTCCACCCCGGACTCGGCCGCCGAGGCCCTGCGGCTGCTGCGCAAGCAGGACGCCGGACGCGCGGCCCTGCTGATCGGCGGCGGCCCCGACGACGCGCCGGGCCCGTCCGGTCCGGACGGGCCGCCCCGGGCGGCCGACCTCGTTCGCGGCCCCGAGGATCTGATGCCCGCCGTACGGCACCTGCTGCGCGGGATCGTCGTGGTCGGCACCCTGGAGGACGCCGAGGACCTGGTGCGTACCCGTCCAGGCCTCACCGCCGTCACGGCCGAGGGCGACCTGCTCGGGGCCCACTTCGCCCACGGCGGCTCGGCCGGGGCGCCCAGTCTGCTGGAGGTGCGGGCCTCCGTCGACGAGGCCGCCGCCGAACTGCGCGAACTCGCCGTGCGGTGCGAGGAGCTCGCCCGGGTCCAGGCCCGTGCCGCCGAGCGCCGCACGCAGTGCGCCGCGCTCGTGGAGGAGCTGGGGGAGCGGCGCCGGGCCGCCGACCGGGAGAAGTCGGCCGTGGCGCAGCAGCTCGGTCGCCTCGCCGGGCAGGCCCGCGGGGCGGCCGGGGAGGCCGAGCGCGGCGAGGCCGCCGCCGCACGGGCGCAGAAGGCACTGGACCAGGCCCGCCAGGAGGTCGAGGAGCTCGCCGAGCGGCTCGCCGCCGCCGAGGAGATGCCGGTCGAGGAGGAGCCCGACACCTCCGTGCGCGACCGCCTGGCGGCCGACGGCGCCAACGCCCGGCAGACGGAGATGGAGGCCCGGCTCCAGGTCCGTACCCACGAGGAGCGGGTCAAGGGGCTGGCCGGGCGGGCGGACTCCCTCGACCGGGCCGCCCGCGCGGAACGCGAGGCACGCGCGCGGGCCGAGCAGCGGCGCGCCCGGATGCGCCACGAGGCGGCCGTCGCCCAGGCCGTGGCCGCCGGTGCCCGGCAGCTGCTCGCGCACGTCGAGGTGTCGCTGGCCCGCGCCGAGGAGGAGCGGGCGGCCGCCGAGACCGCCAAGGCCCGCCGTGAGCGGGAACTGGCCCAGGCCCGCGCGGCGGGACGCGACGTGAAGGCCGAGCTCGACAAGCTGACGGACTCCGTCCACCGCGGTGAGGTGCTCGGCGCCGAGAAGCGGCTGCGGATCGAGCAGCTGGAGACCAGGGCGCTGGAGGAGCTCGGCGTGGAGCCGGCGGCACTCGTCGCCGAGTACGGCCCGCACCAGCCGGTGCCGCCGTCCCCGCCCGCCGAGGGAGAGCAGCTGCCGCAGGACCCGGAGCACCCGCGCAACCAGCCGAGACCGTATGTCCGTGCGGAGCAGGAGAAGCGGCTGAGGGCCGCCGAGCGCGCGTACCAGCAGCTGGGCAAGGTCAACCCGCTGGCCCTGGAGGAGTTCGCGGCGCTGGAGGAGCGCCACCAGTTCCTCAGCGAGCAGCTGGCGGACCTGAAGAAGACCCGGGCCGACCTGCTCCAGGTCGTCAAGGAGGTCGACGAGCGCGTCGAACAGGTCTTCAGCGAGGCCTACCGGGACACCGCACGCGAGTTCGAGGGTGTCTTCGGTCGGTTGTTCCCGGGCGGCGAGGGGCGCCTGGTCCTGACCGACCCGGAGAACATGCTCACCACGGGCGTCGACGTCGAGGCGCGCCCGCCGGGCAAGAAGGTCAAGCGGCTGAGCCTGCTGTCCGGCGGCGAACGGTCGCTGACGGCCGTCGCGCTGCTGGTGTCGATCTTCAAGGCCCGGCCGAGCCCGTTCTACGTCATGGACGAGGTCGAGGCGGCACTCGACGACACCAACCTGCAGCGGCTGATCCGCATCATGCAGGAGCTCCAGGAGAGCTCGCAGCTCATCGTGATCACGCACCAGAAGCGCACGATGGAGGTCGCCGACGCGCTGTACGGCGTCTCCATGCAGGGCGACGGCGTGTCGAAGGTCATCAGCCAGCGGTTGCGCTGAGCCGCTCGCGCTTCGCCTCGGCGCCCGGCCGCACCGGCCGGTCCACGCCCCCCTGGCCTGCCCACTCCGCCCGGCGACCGGACCCCACGGCCCCACGCGGGCGCGCGTGCGGGCCCCCGCGTGCCCGCGGCGACGCGGGGTAGACGACTCACGTCCCCGTATTGGCTTCAACAATTGAACACAAGCACGCTCATGCGCGCATAAAATCTCATAGTCTTCGGCTATTGACTTCGAAACTTGAAGGAATAGTCTCTGCAACGTTGCTTTTACCTTCAGGTGTCGCCACCTGGAAGGGCTGACCCCCACCCCGGCAGCGTTGCCGGTGGCCCGAGGAGTACACGTGACCAGCACAGCGCAGGCATCCCAGTCAGGAGCCAGGACGGCTCCGCCCGATCACCTCGGGCACGTCATCTTCATCGCGGCGGCGGCCGCGATGGGCGGCTTCCTCTTCGGCTACGACAGCTCCGTGATCAACGGCGCCGTCGAGGCCATCCGGGACCGCTACGACATCGGCTCAGCAGCGCTGGCCCAGGTCATCGCCATCGCCCTCATCGGCTGCGCCATCGGCGCCGCGACCGCCGGCCGCATAGCCGACCGCATCGGCCGCATCCGGTGCATGCAGATAGCCGCCGCGCTCTTCACCGTCAGCGCCGTCGGCTCGGCCCTGCCCTTCGCGCTGTGGGACCTCGCCTTCTGGCGTGTCGTCGGCGGCTTCGCCATCGGCATGGCCTCGGTCATCGGCCCCGCCTACATCGCCGAGGTCGCCCCGCCCGCGTACCGCGGCCGTCTCGGGTCCTTCCAGCAGGCCGCGATCGTCGTCGGCATCGCCATCTCCCAGCTGGTCAACTGGGGTCTGCTCAACGCCGCCGGCGGCGACCAGCGCGGCACGCTGATGGGGCTCGAGGCGTGGCAGGTCATGCTCGGCGTCATGGTCGTCCCGGCCGTGCTCTACGGCCTGCTCTCCTTCGCGATCCCCGAGTCCCCGCGCTTCCTGATCTCCGTCGGCCGCCGTGAGCGCGCCCGTGACATCCTCGCCGAGGTCGAGGGCACGGAGGTCGACCTGGACGGCCGCGTCGCCGAGATCGAGAACGCCATGCGGAGCGAGGAGAAGTCGAGCTTCAAGGACCTGCTCGGCGGCGGCTTCTTCTTCAAGCCGATCGTCTGGGTCGGCATCGGCCTGTCGGTCTTCCAGCAGTTCGTCGGCATCAACGTCGCGTTCTACTACTCCTCGACGCTGTGGCAGTCGGTGGGTGTCGACCCGACGGACTCCTTCTTCTACTCGTTCACGACGTCGATCATCAACATCCTCGGCACCGTGATCGCGATGATCTTCGTCGACCGTGTCGGCCGCAAGCCGCTCGCCGTCATCGGGTCGGTCGGCATGGTCGTCGGTCTGGCCCTGGAGGCGTGGGCCTTCAGCCACGACCTCGTGGGCGGCAAGCTGCCGGCCACGGAGGGCTGGGTCGCCCTGGCCGCCGCCCACGTGTTCGTCCTCTTCTTCGCCCTGTCCTGGGGTGTGGTCGTCTGGGTCATGCTCGGCGAGATGTTCCCCAACCGGATCCGCGCCGCCGCCCTGGGTGTGGCCGCCGCCGCACAGTGGGTCGCCAACTGGGCCATCACCGCGAGCTTCCCGTCGCTGGCCGACTGGAACCTCTCCTTCACCTACGTGATCTACACGGTCTTCGCCGCGCTCTCCATCCCCTTCGTCCTGAAGTTCGTCAGGGAGACGAAGGGCAAGAGGCTGGAGGAGATGGGCTGAGCCTCGTCCCGAGGCCCTCGAACCCGAGGAGAAGGGCCAAGTCCCCGCTGCCCCTCTCCTCGAACCCCACGCGTACTGCCCCGGCTCGCTCCCCCGAGCCGGGGCAGTACGCATATGCGCCACACGTGGCGCGGATCCGTCCTCCGGCGGCCGGGGGGCTCCCGCGCGCGTGCCGGAGAGAGCCGTCGGATCCAGCCGGCCACGGGCTCGGGCAGCCCCTGGACGAAGGCCGAGCCGGGCTCTCGGGCGGTACGCGGGGCCGGGTCCTCCGCCGGTACGCAGGCCCGGGTCCTGAGCCCGTGAGCGAGCTCCGGCCCCTACGCGAGCCCGGGACCGGACTGGGCCCGGACAGAGCTCGTCACGCCACAGTTCCCCCGCCAGGGGGCGTCCGGGATTCCGGGTCACGACCCCGCTGTCACCGGGCCGACGCGGAGGGAGCGCGGTTCCGCGCTCCCGGATCACGACCCCGCAGTCACGGACTCCACGACGGCGGCGGCCCGGTCGGACCGGGCTGCCCCGGCGGACTCCCCGGACCTCGCCGGAGCCGCCACCGCGGGCTTCGGCAGCACCAGGTACAGCAGGCCGGAGACCACCACCGTGGCGACCCAGCCCAGGCCGTACTCGCCGATGACGTTGTTCCTGGCGAGCGGGCCGGTGAACCAGTCCGAGGCGGTGAACATCAGGCCGGCGCCGAGGGCCGCCGCCCAGGCGGTGACCGCCGCGGGGGAGAAGCCGCCCCGGTACCAGTAGGCGCTGGTCCGCGTGGTGTCGGCCATCGCCCGGCCGTCGTACTCCGTCCGCCGCAGCATGTCCGCGCCGAAGACGCCGACCCAGGCGGAGAACGCGACCGCGAGCAGCGACAGGAAGGCGATGAACGAGCCCAGGAAGCTGGTCGCCACCAGCATCAGGACCCCGCCGAACGCCAGCGAGATCACCGCGTTGACCGAGACCGCCCAGTGCCGTGGCACCCGGAAGCCGAGGGTCTGCGCGGTGAAGCCCGCCGAGTACATCGACATCGAGTTGATCAGGAGCATGCCGATCAGGGCGATCAGCAGGTACGGCACCGCGATCCACGTCGGCAGGATCTCGCCGAGGAAGGACACCGGGTCGGAGGCCGAGGCCAGGTCCGGCGTGGAGACCGCCATCACCGTGCCCATCAGCACCATGGGCAGGACGACGATGCCGGCGCCGCCGACCGTCGTTCCCACGATCCCCCGGGACGACGCGGTGCGTGGCAGGTAGCGGGTGAAGTCCGGCGCGGACGGGATCCAGCTGACTCCGCCCGCCGCGATCAGCCCGATGCCCGCGATGACCGCGGCCGGGGACCCGGCGGACCGGCCGAAGACCGCCGCCCAGTCGGTGGCGACCACCAGGTGGGCCAGCACCAGCACCGAGAAGACGGCGAAGAGGTAGGTGGCGTAGGTGTTGCACTTGCGCACGGCGTTGATGCCGAGTCCGGAGATCGCGAACGTCGCGACGACGAATGCCAGCAGGGTCACCAGGTCCAGCACTCCGTTCGCCCGGACGCCGAACACGATGTCCAGGATGCTGAGCATCGCGTAGGCGCCGGTCACCGCGTTGATCGTCTCCCAGCCCCAGCGCGCCACCCAGATCAGGGCACCGGGCAGCAGGTTGCCCCGCTGGCCGAAGACCGCGCGGGACAGCGCCATGCCCGGTGCCCCGCCGCGCTTGCCGGCGATGCCGATCAGCCCGACCAGGCCGTAGGACACGACCGGGGCGGCGGTGGCGACGACGAGCGCCTGCCAGACATTGAGGTGGTAGGCCACGACGAGGCTCGCACCCATCGACAGCAGCAGCACGCTGATGTTCGCGCCCACCCAGGTCGGGAACAGTTCGCGGGTCCTCGCGGTGCGTTCGCGGTCGGGCACCTGTTCGATGCCGCGGGTCTCCAGAGAGCGTTCGGTCTGGTCGGTCTTGTTCATGAAGAAGGAGTCCGTGCCTCAGTCGTGGGGAGCGGGGGGAGCGGAGCGGAAGTGGGGGAAGGCCCGGTCCTGGGGGACGGGCGTGCCGGTCACCCTCTCGTGTCCGGACAAGGTCGTCCATCGTACTTTGATCCGACTTGTTGCTTCCAGCGGCCTTTGTGCTCCCGTGCCAGCCGCAACCGGCGTCTCGCCCCAGCCCATGGCTGATACTGGACGCGTTATGGAATTCGTCATCCTTGCTGTAGTCATCGCCGTGGTCGTGCTCGGCGCGCTCGGCGGGCTCATCGTCGGCAGCCGGCGGAAGAAGCCGCTGCCCCCGCCGCCCCCCGCAGCGCCCGACATCACCGCCCCTCCGACCGAGCCGCACGTCGGCGAAGAGGCCGAGACGCCGCGCGAAGAGCCGCGGCGGACGATAGAGGAGGTGGATCTACCGGGCGCCTCCGGCCCCGTCGTCATCGAGGAGCCGCCCTTCATCGAAGAGCTCCCGGTACCGCAGATCGAGGTTCCGGAGCCCACCGCGGGCCGGCTGGTGCGGCTGCGCACCCGTCTCTCCCGCTCGCAGAACGCCCTGGGCAAGGGCCTGCTCACGCTGCTGTCGCGTGAGCACCTCGACGAGGAGACCTGGGAGGAGGTCGAGGACACGCTGCTCACCGCCGACGTCGGTGTGCAGCCCACCCAGGAACTGGTCGAGCGCCTGCGCGAACGCGTCCGCGTGCTCGGCACCCGCACCCCCGAGGAGCTGCGCGGCCTGCTGCGCGAGGAGCTGCTCATCCTCATCGGCACCGACATGGACCGCGTGGTGAAGACCGAGCCCGCGACCAGCAAGCCGGGCATCGTCATGGTGGTCGGGGTCAACGGCACCGGCAAGACCACCACCACCGGCAAGCTCGCCCGCGTCCTGGTGGCCGACGGGCGCAGTGTCGTCCTCGGCGCCGCCGACACCTTCCGTGCCGCCGCCGCCGACCAGCTGCAGACCTGGGGTGAGCGGGTCGGCGCCTACACCGTGCGCGGTCCCGAGGGCGGCGACCCCGCCTCCGTGGCCTTCGACGCGGTCAAGGAGGGCAAGGAGATGGGGGCCGACGTGGTCCTCATCGACACCGCCGGCCGGCTGCACACCAAGACCGGCCTCATGGACGAGCTGGGCAAGGTCAAGCGCGTCGTCGAGAAGCACGCCCCGCTGGACGAGGTGCTGCTCGTGCTCGACGCGACCACCGGTCAGAACGGTCTGGTGCAGGCGCGGGTCTTCGCGGAGGTCGTGAACATCACCGGCATCGTGCTGACCAAGCTGGACGGCACCGCCAAGGGCGGCATCGTCGTCGCGGTCCAGCGCGAGCTGGGCGTGCCGGTCAAGTTGATCGGACTCGGCGAGGGCGCGGACGACCTGGCGCCGTTCGAGCCGGAGGCGTTCGTGGACGCCCTGATCGGCGAGTGACCGCCCCCGGCCACCCCTCGCCGGCAGAGCGGAAGAGCGGCTGGAAGGGAAAGAGTG